>NZ_JAUBTV010000018.1:0-35860 GCF_036705145.1 Microcoleus sp. B5-D4
CTAACTTAGCCACGCTTAGGGCTAAGGATACTTTACAATCCTTGACATAATTGTGTTTTACAGCGCCTACCTACTTAACCAGCAACCAGAATATGCTATGAATATCCGATATTGCTCCCCAAAAATAACGCGCTCGCCCTTATCCTACTGCGCCATATTTTTCATCACCTTGCTTTTCGCTGTCGGCTGCGTCAACCCGGCAATTTATATCAAAACAACCACAGAAACCGAAGCAGCTTCTTCAGTAAGTGCTAACGCAGTTCGCCTCGGATTCAGCGCGTGGCCCGGCTGGTTTCCTTGGCAAATTGCCAAAGAACAAAAGATATTTGAAGCCAACAATGTTCCTGTAGACTTAAAATGGTTTGACGGCTACTTAGAATCGATCAGCACCCTCACAGCAGGACAGATAGATGCTAACAGCCAAACCCTCGGCGATACCGTAAACTCTATATCAGGCGGCGCCGACCAAGTAATTGTTTTAGTCAACGACAACTCGACGGGAAATGACAAAGTGATTGTCGCCGAAGGCATCAATTCCGTTGCCGATTTGAAAGGCAAAAAAGTTGCCGCAGAGGAGGGTACTGTCGATCACTTTCTATTGCTGTTAGGGCTGAGAAGAGCAGGTTTATCAGTGCAAGACATTCAATTTGTACCGCTGGAAACCGGCAAAGCTGCGGCGGCTTTCGTCGGAGGGCAAGTCGATGCGGTGGCAGTATTTGCGCCATTTACCACGCAAGCATTAAAACGAGCGAACAGCAAGGAACTGTTTAGTTCCAAAGATTTTCCGGGGGCGATTTCCGACCACTTGGTATTCACGCGAAAGTTTATTGGCGAACACCCCGATCGAGTGCAAGCCCTGGTCAATTCATGGTTTGCAACATTGGAATACATGAAATCAAATAAAGAGAAATCTTACGAGATTCTCGCCAACCGCGCCGGAGTTAGCGTTGACGAATACAAAGAATATGAAAACGGCACTAAGATATTTACGATCGAGGAAAACTTGAAAGCCTTTCAACCGGGAAATGACATGACATCATTGCAGTTTGCAGCGGCTGAAATGACTAAATTTCTCGTCGATGTAAATTTAGCAAAAAGCCAACCCGATATCAGCACATTATTTGATGATCGTTTTATAAAAGCTTATTCAGAAGGTAAAAGCTAGAATGCAGAATTTACGATTGGGCAGACACAATAAAGTTTCACAAATATTCCTTTAAAAAATTTCCCAAAGCTACTCAAATTACTCGCTCAACCATTCTGCAATTAAATCATGCCACCAAATCCCGAACCGCGATCGATCCAATCCCACCTCAAGCAAAAAAGCCTAAATCCCACCGTTTTCTGGCGGATTGCGGAAGAGATACCACAACCCCTCAATATTGGGTTAACGGTAACATCGATCGCACTGCCGCTGCTGCTGTGGTGGCTAGTAACAACCTTCGCCAACGTAGACCCCAAATTTTTGCCTTCCCCCGGCAAAGTTTTAGAGGCATTTGGTCGGCTGTGGAACACTCGCGAACTTTTGAAAGACACAGTAGCGAGTTTGTGGCGGGTGGGAGTGGGCTTTCTGTTCGCCTTGGTTTTTTCCATACCAATTGGCGTGCTGATGGGCAGCTTTCCCAGTATTCGCGCCTTGCTGGAACCCATGTTCGGCTTGATGCGATATATGCCCGCACCAGCATTCATTCCCTTGCTAATTCTCTACTTGGGAATCGGCGAAGAACCCAAAATAATGCTGATATTTATCGGCGTCTTTTTCTTCAATTCGCTGATGGTGATGGATACAGTCAAGTTTGTTCCAAAAGACTTGATCGAATCTACTTATATGTTGGGTGGGAATCGCTGGGAAATCCTAACTCAAGTTATTTTTCCCCACGTTTTGCCGGGAATTCTTGATGCTAGCCGCATCAACTTAGCTGCGGCTTGGCAATTGGTAATCGTCTCGGAATTGATTGCCGCCACCGAAGGCTTAGGCCGCCGGATCAGCGTCGCCGGTCGATTTCTGCGAACCGATGAAATTTTTGTGGGGCTGATTGTCATTGGGGCGATCGGACTGACTTTTGACTTGCTTTTTCAATATCTGCTGCGGGTTTCTTGTAAATGGTCAAGTCAGAAACAGTAAGCAGATGTTGAAGGAAGAAGGAAGTTCGGCAACGGATTATGTAACGGATGTAACGGATGTCAGGAAGATGGAAGAACGCAGCCCTATCAACCTAAGATTGAAAGACTCGATACCTATCGTTTTGATTGCTAAGCTTGATAAGCTTTGGGAATAAACAAATTCAGTTTTTACTTACAATACAGAGGATAAACTCATGTTTCTACAAATCAACAATCTGCACAAAAACTTTGAAACGAAAAAAGGTAAATTAGTTGTCCTCAAGGACATCAATATGAGCATCAAGCAAGGCGAATTTATCTGCGCGGTAGGCGCATCGGGTTCGGGCAAATCTACTCTTTTGAGGCAGATTGCGGGATTGGACAAGCCGACAACAGGGGAAGTGAAAATTGACGGCAAGGAAGTTGTTTCGCCTGGGCCAGATCGAGGTATGGTATTTCAGCATTACACTCTTTATCCTTGGATGAACGTGCAGGAAAATGCCGAGTTTGGCCTCAAACTTCAAGGCGTTTCCAAGAAAAAGCGACGCGAACAAGCGAGCTATTATTTGAATGTGGTAGGATTGACGCAGTTTGCTTCGTCGCTGCCGAAGGAATTGTCGGGCGGGATGAAACAGCGGGTGGCGATCGCCCGCGCCCTCGCTTCTGAACCTAAAGTATTATTAATGGATGAACCTTTCGGCGCCTTGGACATCCACACCAAAGAATCGATGCACGAATTTATGCTCGATTTGTGGCGCCGCACTCAGATTACAATCTTTATGATTACCCACGATGTCGAAGAAGCGGTGTTTCTTTCCAATCGGATTTATGCTTTGGGCGCTCGTCCAGGTACAGTGAGAAAGGAAATGTCGATTAATTTGCCCGATCGCACTCCCAGCATTAAACGCCACGCCAAATTCCACGATTACCGCGACGAACTCATGGATTTGATGCGGAAACACGGACAGGAAGCAGTTGCAATGGCTGCTTAAATAGAAATAGGTTTGTAGTTGCACTTTTTGCACCCGCGCCAACAGTACAACGGCAAACCTAACTAAGTGGAAACTTAACATCTTGCACCATTGTCAATTACCTATTTAGGAACGGGCTCTTCGGCCCGTTCTACAATAAAATTGAGTTTTGTGGAACGGGCCGAAGAGCCCGTTCTTGAGAATGGTGCAAAATATCAGTGGAAATAAATATTACTTTGGGAGAGGGCGGGTTGTGCCGCTACAAAATACTATTGTTTTATTTCGCTGACCTACCCAAATACATCAAGAGGAACTTATGGTGCAACTATCATCGATCGACACAAACTCAGAAATTGATTCAAGCCTAGTATTAGTCGAAGAAACCGTACCCGGCGGCGCGTACTGGTCGGGGGTCATCAAGCGGGGAAACACCCTGCGAATCACCGATTTAGAAGGCTCTCGCGGCGTTTCCATGCTGTGCTACAACGCCGACAATGCGATCGAACGTTTCAACGCAGCAGACACCGCCAAAATTCAATTCAACGCCTTTCTCAAACAAGGCATGGTGCTTTACACAGACATGGGGCGCATCCTATTTTCTATCACCCAAGACACCTCCGGCTGTCACGATTTGCTAGGAGGATGCAGCAACGCCATTAGCAATGCCAAAAAATACGGCGAAGGAGACTGGAAAAACTCCCGCGACAACTTCCTCAAAGCCCTAACTCGGTGGGGATTGGGCAAAAAAGATATCATGCCCAACCTCAACTTATTTACTCGCATTGCCGTCAAACCAGACGGCACGATGGAGTTTCGCGAAGGCTGCGAGAAACCGGGTAGTTTTATCGATTTGCGAGCAGAAATGAACGTATTGACCATTATCTCTAACTGTCCCCACATCCTGCATCCGGGTTCAATTTACGATCCAAAACCCATCCAAATTCAGATTGTGAAATCCCCCGCACCCGCACCAGACGACTTGTGCCGCACCGCCAACCAGGAAGTCGTGCGCGGCTTCATCAACACCGATGCTTTGTTCGTGCAATAGACGCGATTCCAGCACTCAATCTTGTCCGCATCAATCGGCGGTAAAAAATTCTGCAATTCCATCACAAAAAGTGAACCATGACTGCAACTACTCAACAAATTCTCGATCCAAAAACTGCCATTTATAACGAAGTCTTACCGGCCAGACATCCCTGGTCTCGCGTCATCAAAAAAGGAGAGATTCTTCGTATTGTAGATTTAGGCGGAAATCAAGCAGTAGATTTTTTAGTTTACAATGCCGATGACCCTTCCGAACGCTACAGCGCCCCCGATACGATCGTCAATCAAGGCAACATCTTTGTCACTACAAACAGCCAACTCATTTCTAATGAAGGGCGAGCCATTATGACCATAATTGCGGACTCCTGCGGGCGGCACGATACCTCCGGCGGCGCCTGTAGCTGCGAGAGCAATTCGGTGCGGTTTGGACTCGATAAAAAATACCAGCACGCCTGTGTAGAAAATTTCATCGCCGCAATTCTTCCCTACGGTTTGGGGAAGCGAGATTTAGTCAGCAATATCAACTTCTTTATGAATGTTCCGGTTAGCGAAGATGGCACGCTTGAAATTGTTGACGGCATCTCCGATCCGGGAAGTACAGTTGATTTGCGAGCCGAAATGAACGCGCTGGTTGCTATTTCTAATTGCCCGCAAATGAACAATCCTTGCAATGCTTACAATCCTACGCCGATTCAGTTGATTGTTTGGGATTCTGTGTAATCTGAAAATATCTAATTATTAGGACTTACGCACTCCGAATAAAGAAACCGGGTTTTTAACCGAGATTGAAAGTTTTAAGCAATTATTTTGGTTAAAAACCCGGTTTCTGAGCCCCTGCCCCAAGTCCAAGAAACCGGGTTTCTGCGATGATTTTGGCATCCTCACCCAGATTTAGGAAGAAACCCGGTTTCTGAGCCCCTGCCCCAAGTCCAAGAAACCGGGTTTCTGCGATGATTTTTGTATCCTCACCAAGATTTAGGAAAAAACCCGGTTTCTGAACCCCTGCCATTAGCAATTCCCAATTCCCAATTACCTAAATGTTTAACAAAGTTTTGATTGCAAATCGCGGTGAAATTGCCTGCCGAATTATCCGCACCCTCGATCGCCTCCAAATTGCTTCGGTAGCAGTATATTCGGAAGCCGATGCCCACGCCAAACACGTTTTCGCCGCCACCGAAGCTGTTTGTATCGGTGCAGCCGCCGCAGCCGAGAGTTATTTGCGGTTCGATCGCATTCTCGAAGTTGCGCGCCAAACAAAAGCTCAAGCTATCCATCCGGGTTACGGCTTTTTGAGCGAAAATGCTGAATTTGCCGAAGCTTGTGCAAGCGAAAATATTGCATTTATCGGCCCGACTCCGAGTCAGTTGCGCTGCTTTGGATTGAAGCACACCGCGCGGGAAATAGCCGCTGCAAATCAAGTGCCGCTAACTCCCGGAAGCGAACTTTTAGCAAGTTTGGAGGATGCCCAAAAAGCGGCTGGGGCGATCGGCTATCCGGTGATGCTCAAAAGTACCGCAGGCGGAGGCGGCATCGGTTTGCAGGCTTGTTTTGGCGATCGAGATTTAGCAGAAGCCTTTGAAAAAGTACAGCGTTTGAGTCAAAGCAATTTTAAACAAAGCGGCGTTTTTTTAGAGAAATACATTCAAACAGCTAGACACATTGAAGTCCAAATCTTTGGAGATGGCAAAGGCAATGTCATAGCCTTGGGCGAGCGAGATTGTTCGGTGCAGCGGCGCAATCAAAAAGTAATAGAAGAAACCCCCGCCCCTGCTATTACCGACGAACAGCGAAATCAGTTGTACAGTGCAGCAGTGCGGTTGGGAAAAGCGGTAAATTACCAGTCAGCCGGTACTGTTGAATTTGTATTTGATGTCGATGCGAAACTGTTTTATTTTTTGGAAGTCAACACGCGCTTGCAAGTCGAACACGGCGTTACTGAAGCTGTCAACAACATCGACCTCGTTGAGTGGATGGTAAAACAGGCTTCGGGAGATTTGTTCCCCCTGGAAGAGTACCGCTATCGACCGCAGGGACACTCAATTGAGGTGCGAATTTATGCGGAAGATGCCGGCAAGAATTTTCAGCCGAGTTCCGGGTTGCTGAATCAAGTTGCGTTTCCCGAAAACGTCCGCTGCGACAGTTGGATAGAAACCGGAACTGAGGTAACTCCTTTTTACGATCCGCTGCTAGCCAAAGTAATCGTTTGCGGGGATAATCGAACCCAGGCGCTCGCTCAACTGAAAGCTGCTTTAGATGCCAGTGAAATAGCGGGAATTGAAACTAATTTAGATTACCTCCGCCAGATTTTGGACGATTCCCGATTCAGCCGGGGCGAACTGAACACGCGCTTTTTAAACTCTTTTGAATACGCACCTTTAACGATCGATGTATTGGATGGGGGCACCTACAGCAGCATTCAGGATTATCCGGGGCGCATTGGCTATTGGGATGTGGGCGTGCCGCCTTCTGGGCCGATGGATCATCTGGCATTTCGATCTGCAAATCGTTTAGTAGGAAATCCCGAATCTACAGCAGGATTAGAATTCACAGCGACAGGCCCAACTCTGCGCTTTAATGCCGATACAGTTATTAGTTTGACTGGTGCAACTATGAAGGGAACGCTAAACGGCGAATCGGTGCCGTTTTGGACGGCAATTCCCGTAAAAGCTGGCAGCATCCTCAAGTTAAAAGCCATTCAAGGCGGCGGCTACCGCACTTATTTAGCGGTAAAGCACGGCTTGAATGTCCCCGATTATTTGGGCAGCAAATCAACTTTTGTACTGGGCAAATTTGGCGGACACGCGGGCCGCACGCTGCGTCCGGGAGATGTGTTAAAACTCAACCAAACTGCAACTCTGGAAGCGGAAATATCTTTGCCTCCGGAACTCATTCCCACCTACAGCAATAATTGGGAAATTGGTGTTTTGTACGGGCCTCACGGCGCGCCGGATTTCTTTACTGAGTCAGACATTGAAATGTTTTTCTCTACAGAATGGCAGGTGCATTATAACTCGACGCGGACGGGCATTCGGCTGATCGGCCCGAAGCCCACCTGGGCGCGTCAAGACGGGGGAGAAGCGGGTTTGCACCCGTCTAACATTCACGATAATGCTTACGCGATCGGCACGATCGATTTTACGGGCGATATGCCTGTAATTCTCGGTCTTGACGGCCCGAGTTTGGGAGGTTTTGTCTGTCCTGCTACTATTGTGCAGTCGGAATTGTGGAAAATCGGGCAACTAAAACCGGGGGACAGCATTCGCTTTCACTGTTTGAGTTTTGCTGAAGCTTTGCAGCGGGAATTAGCACAAAATAGGCAAATTGCTACTTTTTGCTTGCCTGTTTTTGGGGAAAATGCGGAGGAATTGCCTGCAGTTCCCGCTTCTCCTATTTTGCACGAAATTCCCGAATCTCCCGGACAGGTTGCTGTTACTTACCGTCAAGCTGGGGATAAATATATTCTAGTTGAATACGGCCCGTTGGTGCTGGATTTAAATTTGCGTTTTCGGGCGCACGCATTGATGGAACAGTTGAAAGCAAATCCGTTGCCTGGTGTTATCGAATTAGTGCCGGGAATGCGATCGCTCCAAATTCACTTTGAGGGCCGCCAGATTTCGCAACAGCAGCTAATGCAGGCGCTGATTGCGGCGGAGGCGGAACTTCCGGCGATCGAGGATTTGGAAGTGCCGGCGCGAATTGTGCACTTGCCTTTATCTTGGGAAGATGAATCGACGCTGTTGGCCATTGAAAAATATATGCAGTCTGTGCGATCGGATGCACCTTGGTGTCCCAGCAATATTGAGTTTATTCGCCGCATAAACGGGCTTGACAGCATCGAACAAGTCAGAGAAATCGTATTTAATGCTAGCTATTTAGTGATGGGTTTGGGAGACGTTTATTTAGGCGCGCCCGTCGCAACTCCCCTCGATCCGCGCCACCGTTTGGTTACTACTAAATACAATCCCGCCCGCACTTGGACTCCTGAAAATGCAGTTGGCATTGGCGGCGCGTATTTGTGCGTTTACGGGATGGAAGGGCCCGGAGGTTATCAATTTGTCGGCCGCACGGTGCAAATGTGGAATCGGTTCAAACAAACGGCGGATTTCCAGTCTGGTAAACCTTGGCTTTTGCGCTTTTTTGACCAAATCCGATTTTATCCGGTTTCTCATGAGGAATTGCACCGCTGTCGGGAAGCATTTATCGAAGGGAAGTTTAAATTAAAGGTTGAGAAAATCACTTTTAATTTGAGAGAATACAATGAGTTTTTGCATTCTATTGCGGGCAGTGCGGCTGAATTTAAAGCGCAGCAGCAGACCGCATTTAATGCAGAGCGCGATCGCTGGGCCGCATCCGGGGAATTTGAGGCTGAATCTGCCACAGAATCCTCGGCGGATGCGGGTTCTGAAACAGCGGCGGAGGTTACTTTGCCGATCGGCTGTGAGGCAGTTGTCGCTCACGTTTCGGCCAATGTTTGGCAGGTGCTAGTTAATGTGGGAGATGCGGTTGCAGAGGGCGATCGGCTGTTAATTTTGGAAGCGATGAAAATGGAAATTGCTATTACTGCTGATGTGGCGGGCACTGTTGCCGAGTTGTTTTGTGAAAAGGGGCAAACGGTGACAGCCGGACAAATTCTAGCGGCTGTTCAACAGAATTAATCCCTCTGTTGTCACTTCGGGGAAAGTAGAAGCCCTTGGATAATTGCGGCATGATTTTGATTGTTTTGTGGGATGGGATATGGTAGCCAGTCAGGTGTATTTTCACTGAAGGCGAGACACCTCACAAGAATCATCATCAAATTGTGCAACCCCGGCTCATTTAATGAAGGTTTAGCAGCAGTTAGGGCTTCAAAAGGGTGCGGATACATCAATCAAACAGGCTAGTGGGCGATCGCCCCTAAGTTTCCGCTGTAGGCAGTTTTTCCGAAGGCTTAGCCGCTGTCAAGCGCAATGACAAATCTGGCTTCATCAATCAAGCTGGAAAGCTGGTCATTTAGCAGGTTCGATGCTCTGTTTAGGCTTTAAATTTGTTTAAGTCTCGTAACTTAACTCCAGCCGTCCAGAATTGACCGGCAAACCATCCTGAAATACCAGCAATTCTCCCGGCTGAATTTGCGTCCAAACTTCGTTATCTGTCAGCGGAAAAGTGGCAATAACAGCCACGCGATCGCCCTCGTTGGTCAATTCCCGGAAATCGACTGTTACATCTTCGTCGATCGAGTGAGCGCTAGCAAAAGGTGCTTGTCGCACAATATAATGCAGATTAGTAGAACAGTGGGTGAACAAGTGTTCTCCATCGGAAAGTAAATAATTAAAAATTCCGTGTTCTGCCAAAGTTTTAGTAATTTCCTCCAGAACAGGGTAAATTTCCGCTAAAGCAGGCTTACTTTGAGGAAAATTAGAGCGTAGCTTTTCTAATATCAAACAGAATGCTTTTTCGCTGTCTGTTTTGCCAACGGGTTTGTAAACTCCGGCACATTCTGGATAAAAATTTTCGAGATTTCCGTTGTGAGCAAACACCCAATAACGTCCCCAAAGTTCCCGAATAAAAGGGTGGCAGTTTTCCAGAGCAATTTCGCCTTGCGTAGCTTTGCGGATGTGAGCAATCACGTTAGTTGAATGAATGGGATAGCGACGCACTACTTCTGCCACCGGAGAAGCAATCGCAGGTTTTGAGTCTATAAAAAGGCGACATCCCAAACCTTCAAAGAAAGCAATTCCCCAACCGTCTTGATGAACGTCTGTTCTGCCACCTCTTGCAGAAAAACCCTCAAAAGAAAAGCAAATATCTGTCGGAACATTGCAGTTCATTCCCAGTAATTGGCACATAGCTTTTAAATTTCTGGAGTTTGAATGGATGTCGCAGCTATTGGCAGCTACAGAGTTGCGATTATACTATTATAGTATGAATTGATTTAGCCTTATAAAAAAAACACAATAATTTTGGATTGTCAACCATAATGCTACTTAAATTTTCAAAAATGCGTGAAGCCAAGCTATCCCGAACGCGCGTGCGAGCCCGTTGCGGTAGGGAAGCGCCCAAAATTTAATAGCCTTCCCCGCAGAACAGTCTTCATCGTTCCATTTGTCCTGCAATTAAATTTATGTAAAATTCACTTTTGTGGGGGAAAGTCTGAAAGTTGTTTGATATCCTTCAAAACTATTTGAGGCTTCCCTTTGTACTGTTCTACCTTCCCACTGACATACACATATCCCCGTCCCAGACCCGCATAACGCTTCTCGATTAGCCGCTTCAATGGAGCTCTTTCATCAGTTTCAGCATCCGGTATCCACAAATCTAATTTATGATAAACTGAGCCAGCATAAATCAGAGCGCTTCCGCCGATCCATTTATTAATACCAGCCTGCAAATCGCAGAAAATAGTAATAGATTTAGCTTTTTCAGAAGCAGCTAATATTTTCGGGTAGTCCAACCTCAAAGAAAGCGCTCCTGCGGTTGCTTCCGACAACCGAAACTCTTCAACAATCGAGCCTCGCATCGACCACCAAGGCAGTAAATTAGCATAGTTGCGAGAGGGAATTTTGGCATTGATAATCGGATTCCAAATCATCAGATTGTAAGCTTTAGCTGCCGATTCTGCCTCAGTCATTTGTCGGTGATACAATCTGGAGCGCCCGTATTTGACGAAGTAGGGACTCCAGCCTTCTTCAATCAGTTTAAGATTGTAATTTTCTCCGTCTTTATGTACGTAACAGAGGAGACGCCCGTAGTTGTCGCGGTGTTTTTGTAGAGCCACTTCAACCGAATCGTCTGTATCAAATTCTATGTCAATTTGAGCAAGTCCGCCATCTGCTGTCGCAAAGTATTTTTTAGCCATTTCCGTACCTGCTTTCCCCGCCGCAGTTACAGGTTTGGAGCCTCCCGGATGACTTTCTTCTGTATCGACGCAAATCAGCCGCAGAGACTCGGTTTTGCCGTTGAGAGAAATTTTGATGCTGTCGCCATCAACTACTTTAGTTATTTGTAGGTTCGGAATTCTGGTTGCCATATTTTGAACCCTGTTGCACTTGAGATTTCATACAGGTATCGGTTGAATCATACACGAGTTCGCTATCAATAGCAACTGTAATTTTTGTTGTTTGTATTAATATTTGTCAAGTGTGGCGTATTTTATCAAGTCGGGGAAAAAATCTCGAAAATCGGATTCTAATCGCTGATAGTTAGCTGTCAAATCTTCTATGCCGCTTGCCAAGTTATTTGTCCGCTTTATTCGGGCCGACATTCTTGTAAGAGTGATGCCGATTTCGGCGATGTCCTGATAAGATGAAAGCAAGTCGCGCGCAATTATTGTTGGCAGCAGCCGCTGGAGAGATTCAGGCAATATATCGCGGTTGTCTTGCAGGAGTTTATACACATGGCAAGAAAAATCGCGGAGGGGAATTTCTGAATATTCCAGCCAATTTTTAGCCAAGAAGTGGTCGTAAAACACGTCAATCAAAACTCCAGCAAACCTGCGTCTCTCGGCGCAAACAAGGCTTTTACTCGATCGCACTATTGGGTGAGAGTCGGTGTAGCTATCTACTTTGCGGTGCAAATCGATGCCTTTTCTAATTTCATCGGGATAAAGGTTGACAGCCGAACCTTTGACAAAATCTCCTAAGAGGTTGCCAATCAGGGATTCTGGCGTGCCTTTTGATAAGAATAGATGAGCCAAATAATTCATTAACTACACAACTGCATAACCTGTATGAGGTCTGACATCTGCGGGATGAAAACCTAAAACAATGGAATCCTTGGAAATTCCAGCCGCTACAAGTTCTTTTGTCACGCCGTATTCTGTCTCATCTCGCTGTACCCAAATCTTATCATCAATAATATCTATATGAACCAAACAGCCGTGAATTCGTTTGGCTTTATCCCAGCCTAAAGTAACTAGCAGGTAACAATCAGATTTTTCATCAAACACGGCTTTACAAATTATATCGCCATGAGAGTAAGGAATTTTTGTGTAAGGTTCGAGAACGGTTTTAATCGTGTTTCTAAAGTTAGCTAAAGTATCCATTTTACGATCGCCTCTTGATTTGGGTCGAATACAATCAGCTTGAGCTTTTCATCTTCAATCATTAATTGACCGATCGGTTCTTCAAATAGAGATTCATAGGTGATATCGCGAACAGCCAGATAAAGCGTATGTTCTGGATAAGTTCTCTGAAGCACAGATCGATAAATAGTAAATTGTCCGATCGCCTCTCTCAAGTCCTGCATTTCTGAATCGCTGACAAAGCTTTTGACTTCCACAGCAATTTTCTGTTCTCCTCGTTCTGCTGCGAGTACCTGTTTTGCTCCCAGATCCACATACATATCTTTTTTTCCCCATTTCAGATGGAGAGGATCGTGAGTAATTATCCACCCATCATTGATGAGAGATTTTTTGACTGTATTGTGGTACAGGTCTAAAGCAGGCATAGAACAACACGAGTAATATTAGACTTCATGGTTATATAATAGCAAATAATGATGCAATTATCTTAAACCGCAACTACAAGGAGAAAGAGTAATGGCTGTTCTAGAATGTGTAAAACCTGGTGCTAAACTCGGTCAAATTATTCTTGCCGTCGATCTGACTGTTGCCGGTGCTGTCGATCGCATTTTAGCAAAAATTCAAGACTTAGGATATGACCCAGAAATCCGCCATGTCAACTATCCGTCAGGAGTGCACGTCTTAGCAATTCTCAAAGACGAACAGCATTCTGAAGCAGTTGATGATGACTACTTGTTAGAGGATTGGCTACAGGTAAGGTCGCAAATTAACCCAGATGCGGTTCATCTGTGGCGCGGTAAATAAGCTGTTGTTGGTCTATCCATGAATCTTTGATAACAAAAGAGCGATCGCCTAACTGTAGTATGCAGGCATCGCTGCACCCATGCTCAAATATTGCTTGCGATTGACTGAAGATCGATCGCTTCACAATAGAAGCTTAAATCTTTGTAAACCAATTAGCATCCACTTCCACAGACTCAATCATTTTTATCTTGACACCAAGCCCCAACTCTTTTAGTCGTTGAACTAACTGCTCACCATCAATCAAATCTATTGGGGGTGCGCCATCTCGTGTTGCTTCTTTGACAGCATCTCTGGTAAATGTTCCAGTTGTAATGAATAAACCTTTGTCGGTTCGTCCCTGCATTGCCCCACGGAAGTCTCTAATTTGACTCGCCGTAACCGAACCCTGATAGCGCTTGCACTGAAACAGAACATGAAAGCTCAAGAAACCACTAATACGGGCAATACCTACACCATCAATTCCACCATCGGCGGACTTACCTGTAACCTGTACTTGTATAAAGCCTGATTCACGTAGTAGGCGCTGTGCCAAACGCTCAAATGCAGAAGGTTCTAGTGATAGCAGTATTTGATGAAGCTGCTGATGCCATGCAACTTCTTCTAAATTTTCAACTGCTCCAACATTTGCGTTTAAATTATCTGGCGACATCACCTTTTTCTTGTCAGTCTCTCGAACCACCTTGACAATTTCTTTTGCATCCAGAATATCAAAATCTATAGATGTTGAAACTAAAGACCACACGCCACGTGAGGAATTTTGTAAAAGCCCGTATTTTTTCAAGTAAGTACGACTCCAACCAAGTCGATACTCAACAGCACTCTGGGATTTGTTTCCATGTGGGATATCCAGCACCTCGTTAGGTAAGTTGAGAATCTGGGCTACTCGGTCATAAATCTCTTCAGTAGTTCCCGATCCACCCAGCATTTGTAGAGCCTGAATTGTGGGCAAGAGCATTGAGTCAAATGTAGGGATTGAATGGGTAGCTCTGTTCATCTAAAAACTGTTGATATAATTTGCCAAGCACTGCTTTTTTAATGAGAAACTGATGGCATCAAAATACTGACCGTCTATTGGCGGCTACCGTCATACATAATTTGCTAAATTGCGATCGGCTACATCTCTCGACGGAACGCTCTAATAGCTTCCCCAGCATCAGTTTCCGCCATTAAAATACAGCGTTTCATCAAATCGAGATCGAGGTTGTTGAGTCCGGGTAGCTGACTGCGATCGCTATTTTCATAGCTACCATCTTGGAGATGATATATCTTCAGTAATCCATCTTCCCAAAACCAAACCTCTGGAACACCCAAAGCTTTATAGCGCTCTAACTTACTGATTCCTCCACTGGTAAAGACAACTTCGATCGACAAATCGGGAATTGGTTTTACACTCCCAATGCAGTAGGATTCGTCTGCTTGCACAGAGACAACTCCCGATCTTTCCTGCGTCATTGCCCCTGTGGGCTTGAAGAAAATTCCCTGTTCGACGAGAAAAGTAGTCACTAAGTAACCGATAACATGAGCCAAAGTTTCGTGGTCTTCTCCAGGCATCAGAATCTCGATCGTCCCATCATAGTAAAATAGTCGCACTCTAGGGGAGCCTTCAAAGCCTTTTTGGATAAATTTAAACCGTTCCCACATTCCATGATGAACAATTCGCTGATCTGTGGTTTTGCTAAGTAGTGGAGGCATCGCGCTCAGATCCAGTCCAGAAGTTATGTTGATTGTAGCTCATATTTAACAATTAAACCGCAGATGAACGCCGATAAAATTACATCAGCATTCATCCGCGTTAATCTGCCTACATCTGCGGTTAAAAAATCCCCCTACGCACCTCCCCGCAACTTATCCAAAACAGTCCGATCTTCCAAAGTCGAAGTATCCCCAGAAACCTCTTGTCCCGCCGCCAAAGAACGCAGCAATCGGCGCATAATCTTCCCGCTTCGAGTCTTCGGCAAAGCATCAGTAAATCGAATTTCGCCGGGACGGGCGATCGCCCCAATTTCCTTAACAACGTGCTGCTTCAATTCCTTAGCCAATTCATCGCTAGGTTGCTGCGAGTTGTCCAGCGTGACAAAAGCCACAATTTCCTCACCTTTAATCTCATCCGGTTTACCAACAACCGCAGCTTCCGCCACGGCTGGATGCGATACCAAAGCTGACTCGACTTCCATTGTGCCGAGTCGGTGTCCGGCCACATTAATTACATCGTCAACGCGGCCCATTACCCAGAAATAACCGTCTTTGTCCTTGTGCGCGCCGTCCCCTGCAAAGTACACAAACTCGCCATCTTTCGGGTGCAAATATTCCCAATAAGTGCGGCGGAAGCGATCGGCATCGTTGTAAAGTGTCCGCATCATTCCCGGCCAAGGATGTTTCACCACTAAATAACCGCCGCTTTCGTTAGTTACTGGTTCGCCATCTTGGTCAACAACATCAGCCACAATTCCGGGGAACGGTAGGGTTGCAGAACCGGGTTTTGTAGGAATTGCACCGGGCAAAGCGGTAATCATAATTCCCCCGGTTTCTGTTTGCCACCAAGTATCGACGATCGGACAATTCGACTTCCCAATTACTCGTTGATACCACATCCAAGCTTCGGGATTGATCGGTTCGCCGACGGTTCCTAACAATCGTAAAGATGACAAATCTCTGGCATTCGGCAAGTGTTCGCCCATTTTCATAAAGGTGCGAATTGCGGTGGGTGCAGTATAGAAAACGGTGACGCCGTATTTTTCAATTACATCCCAAAAACAGCCAGGATTTGAAGGGCGAGGAGCACCTTCATACATTAAAGTTGTCGCACCGTTGGACAGCGGCCCGTAGACAATATAACTGTGTCCAGTAATCCAGCCGACATCAGCAGTACACCAGTAAACATCGGTATCTTGAAGGTCGAATATCCATTTGGTTGTCATGTGGGTATAAAGGTTATAACCACCGGTTGTATGGACGACTCCTTTCGGTTTTCCGGTACTGCCACTGGTGTAGAGTACGAACAGCATATCTTCGCTGTCCATCGGTTCGGCTGGACAATTTGCCGATGCACCTTTTTGCAAATCGTGCCACCAATGATCGCGCCCTGGTTCCATGTCAATTTTCTGTTTGGTGCGCTGAACTACGAGAACGTTGGTAACGCTGGGTGTGGCATTATTTGCTAATGCTTTGTCTACTTGTGTTTTGAGGCCGACGGCGGTATCTTTGCGGAAGCCACCGTCAGCGGTGATGACGAGTTTTGCTTGGCCGTCGTTGAGTCGATCGCGCAAAGCTTCTGCACTAAAACCGCCAAAAACAACGCTGTGTACTGCACCGATTCTGGCGCAGGCTAGCATGGCGATCGCAGCTTCGGGAATCATGGGCATATAAATGCCGACGCGATCGCCCTTTTGGACTCCCAATTGTTTGATGACGTTCGCCATTTGGCAGACTTCGCGGTGGAGTTGCGCGTAGGTGAGGGTGCGGGAGTCTCCCGGTTCGCCTTCCCAAATCAGGGCGGCTTTATTTTTGCGCCAAGTGGTTAAGTGGCGATCGAGACAATTGTAAGAAATATTAATTTTACCGTTGACAAACCATTTAGCAACAGGCGGCTGCCAGTCGAGCACGGTATCCCAGTTTTGGAACCAGTGCAATTCTTGGGCGGCGAGTTCTGCCCAGAAGGCTTGGGGGTCAGCTTTGGCTTTGTCGTAGAGGGCTTGGTATTCTTCTAGGCTTTTGATGTGAGCTTTTTGAGAGAATTCAGCGGGCGGCTGAAAGAGGCGTTTTTCATGCAGAATTGATTCGATGGTATCTTGCGACATTGCTTTTAACTTTAACTTCGGTTAGTCTTTTTAACTATTGTTTGCATAAGTTGGGGCAAAAGTATGTTTATTTTCCTTAAGACTTTGGGGAAATTTGTAAATGTTGGGACTGTCTTAGAAATTATAGCACTGGTAAATTGTAAATTCTATCTTGGTACTCATTATCAAATGATGCTTCATAAATCAGAAGCAGTAGTTCAATATTTTGACCGATACTCAGCTTGAAATTCAGGATAAAGATTCCTGGTATATGGCGATTTTGCTCTAAATGATCTGTTAAATGAACGGGCATAGAGCGGCGGTTGTTGGTAACAAGAATGAAATTGTGGATTTCGCACCAAATAAGAATTTCTGGATCGAGAGTCCCTTTGGAAGGTGCTGTTAGTTCTCCCACTCCTAGAACAACCATATCGGGATTGCGTCTGCGAATTTGATTGACCTACGCAGGATCGACATTTTCATCAAAGAGATACTGGATTGACATCCACTTTTCTCCTTGCATCTCTTTCTGCTTTTAATTTGCGGAGTTTTTCAGTCACTGGAGGAGGATTGCGACGTTGTTCTTCTCGCATTTTATCGCCCCATTCCAGCCATTCGGTTATGTATTTACCGACTGCTTCTTTGTTGTGCAGGTAGTACAAAATGGTCGCATAAACTTGTTCGAGGGTGAGCGATGTATAAATGTTAGCGATTTCTTCGGGAGTTCGAGCGCGAAATAGGTATTCATAGAGAATGGTTTCGATGCCAATGCGAGAACCTTTGAGCCGAATATCGTCAGGTCTTAGGAAGCTGAAATAGTCTTCAAGTTGCGTGGTTTGGTGGTTGGCTTCATGAGATTGCTTCTCTTTATTAATGTCTGTTCCTTCGGGAACCAGCACAATTACTTCGGCTCGGCTGTTGCGATATAACTTGAGCGGTTCACCAACGCACAATTGTCCTAGATCGTCGATCGTTGCCATCACTTTAATTGCTTTCATACAATCTACCCGATTTACAGGAGCGATATCTGGTATGATTATATCATAACAAATTCGATGGTAATGCTTTTATAATTGACATTAACAGCCGATCGCACTAAAGCCATGACGCAAAATTTAGAAGCAAGTCAACTCTCGCTAAATGACGTTCGTCGCCTTCTCAAATTGGAAAGACAAACAGGAGGAGGTTTTACTGATTTTTTCTCTCTGGAACCTCTGACGGATTTTGAACAGCAGGAATTATTGCAAATCAGCAATGACTTTTGGCGCTATCTAGAAGTGGGAAAGGTTTCTGAAGAATTGGTTAAGTTTTTGTCACTTTCACCGTTAATGAGATTAACGGGATTTTTTAAAGTTCCTGTGGTGCTGACAATGGAAGATAGCATCCCCATCGAGGTTGAGGATGAGGATACTTTAATTAAAGGCCGCTTGGATGTCTTAGCGGTAAATCAGCCGGATGCAGACATAGCGGCGGCACAGTTTTGGATTTTGGTAGTGGAGGCGAAAAATAGTGCGATCGATCCTTGGGCCGGTTTGCCACAATTGCTGACTTATGCTTATAAAAGTTTGCAGCAGCAATCGTCTGTTTGGGGATTGACGACGAATGGACGTAACTATCAGTTTGTGTATCTGACGCGGGGAAATCCTTGTACTTATCAGATTTTACCGGAATTGAATTTGATTGACCCAGAGCGATCGATCTTGTTGGCGCAAGTGTTGAAAGCGATTTGCAAGTTGCAGAATGTGCAGTTGCAGTTGGCATGATGTTTGGGAATTCAGGAAGACGAATTAAGGAAGTACACATGATTTAATTACTCCCTGAGTTAATCATTAAAAACGGCAAATTTGTGCCAATATAGATTTATACCATCATAAATTTTATCATGCTTATAACTGATATAGTGAATTTTTTAGGCAAACCCTACTTCCACGCGCCAAACTGCCTCATTTATCAGATGGACTGCTTAGAAGCAATGTCCAAGCTCCCTGATGAATGCGTCAACCTTACTGTGACCAGTCCCCCCTATAACATTGGCAAAGAATACGAAAAAACACTACCACTAGATAAATATTTAAACTGGTGTGAAAGCTGGATAAGTGAAAATTATAGGCTCATCCTTCCTAACGGCGCTTTCTGGCTCAACTTGGGGTATCTATCAATTCCCAATCAAGCTAAAGCTATCCCCATTCCCTATCTACTTTGGGACAAAATTCCTTTTTACCTAATCCAAGAAGTTATCTGGCACTATGGCGCTGGGGTTGCTGGTAGTAAGTTCTTTTCACCGCGCAATGAAAAGTTTCTTTGGTATGTTAAAAACCATAAAGACTATACATTTAACCTAGATGATGTGCGCGATCCAAATGTAAAATATCCTAATCAAAAAAAGAATGGAAAAATTAAAGTCAACTCCCAAGGCAAAAATCCGACTGATGTTTGGGAATTCCCGAAGGTAACTTCTGGTAAAAATAGAGCATCAAAAGAGCGAACCTCTCACCCCGCTCAATTTCCAAGTGCTGTTATACAGCGAATCATCAAAGCTTCATCCAACCCAAATGAAATCATTTTAGACCCTTTTTTGGGTTCAGGAACTACGGCGGTTGTTGCTTTAGATTTGCAGCGCACTATTATCGGATTTGATATCTGTCAGGAATACTGCGATTTAGCTGCCAACCGAATTGATGATTTTCTAAGACAAAAGCAGATTAGCGAAGCTCAATTATCTTTATTTTAAAGATGGTAAATATTGCTAAATAGGCAATTGCAGCAACTTATATCGCTCTACATCAGGGCTTAATTTAGCTTGCTGACCAGTGGCTGCTGTTTGCCCTTGCCAATCTTCTCGATCTATCCATCCAAATCTAACTAAATTAATATTTAGAGTTTGCACGCTTGCCATTTTGGGATTGAATTTCTGGAAATTAACTACAAGGTAATAGCCGGACTTGTCTTTTTTCGGCTTTGCTCCTAGGGCGCTTTGTTGAGCATAACTGCGATTGCCGTAAGTGTTACGACTACTTGAAGAAGTTTTAATTTCAATTGAGAAATTATTGTTCGGGATGTAAACAATATCTTTTTCGAGGGTACTGTGATCGCGCCGCCAAATTCCGGGGTATTTGCTGGCGAGTTCTAATGGGATTAGTTCATGTAAAAAAAATCCCATAATTTGGGGAGTTGGGAATAAATTTATTCCTATTCTGTAGCCTCTGCTGGTTATGCTGGATTGAAAAATTTCACTCCAAACTTGAATAACCACGTCATAAATTTCTTGTGGATCTAGTGGGTGTCGATCTATGAGTTCTCGTGTCTTCTCTTCCCAATCTTCGACAGGAAGTCCGGTATAGGGTGATTGCATTTACTCTATTTCCTGCAATAGTTCGCTTGGCGATACTCCTAGAGCTTTTGCTAACCGCAAAATGTTTAATAGAGCTATGTTTCGCTCACCCCGCTCAATACCACCAATGTAGTTGCGGTGCAGTCCGGCTAGTTCTGCTAACTTTTCTTGGGAAAAGCCCTTTGATGTCCTTAGCCTGCGAACTTGCTCTCCAAATTTTTTTAGCTCTGGATTTTTTGCCACACGAGCAAGATATCGGTGAGTGCACTCCAAAATCTACACACTATAAGTGTGATTTAGGATTACATGAAAACAGCACGCCCATAATCCGACGAAGCAGACTTAACTTGATGCCATTACTTTAATTGCTTTCATTGGTACTCCGGGTAATCTAGGCCGTAACAAATAGATTGATGTCTAACGCTTTAGATACCGTCAGTCTGATGTTGGGTAAAATTTTACTCATGACAACCGACTTAATACCTTCGGAATTAGATATCAAGATTTGTTAAAAGTCTGCAATCAGACACTGACAGAGTACACATATTTATCTAAAATAAGAGACAATTTGACCCGGAAACTGAAGGTAAAAAAGTGTCTGAACTTAGACAAAATTTAATTACCAGAGATTGGGTAATCATCGCCACCGAACGGGCGACAAGACCGGATCAATTCGCTAACAAAAAAAAGTCGGCCACCGTAGTGCCACCGCACCGCGCCGATTGCCCGTTTTGCGTGGGAAATGAGGAAGACGGAACCTTAGAAACTTGCCGTTTGGGCGATTCCCTACGGGATAGCTTCGCTTCACGCGCTGGCTGGAAAGTCAGGGCAATTTGCAACAAATATCCCGCCCTCTCCCCGACAGCAAAATGGATGAGGATATCATCGGGAATTCACCGCACGATGGCGGGAATCGGCGTGCACGAAGTAATTGTCGAACACCCGCGACACGATTTGACGACAGCTTTGTTGAGCGTTGAAGAAGTTGCCAACATACTTTTAGTATACCGCCAGCGTTATGTAGAAATTAGAAAAAATCCCCACATTGAAACAATTATTATCTTCAAAAATCACGGAGAAACTGCCGGAACTTCTCTCGAACACCCCCACTCGCAGATAGCAGCGACGCCCGTTGTACCCAGCCAATTTCGCAGCCGCATCGACGAAGCTATTAGATATTTTGATGACACGGGAGAATGTCTGTTTTGCCGGACTTTGGAAGATGAATTAGCGGCGAGAGAAAGAGTGATTTGTGAGAGTGAACATTTTGTGGCTTTTATCCCTTACGCTGCACTTTCACCGTTTCACACTTGGATTTTTCCGCGCCGACATTCCTCTTCCTTTGATGAAATTACTGATGGGGAAATTACGGATCTTGCTGATACTTTGAGAACTGTACTAGCTAAGCTTTATTACGGATTGAACAATCCTGATTACAACTATAATATTCGATCGGCACCGATCGCCGAAGGGGGAACAAAATACTTTCACTGGTATATCGCAATTATTCCCAGAGTCACCAAGCAAGCTGGATTTGAGTTGGGCAGCGGGATGTTTATCAATACTGCTTTGCCCGAAGAAAGTGCGGCTTTTTTGCGATCGATCGAAATTCCTAGTGACAGTAATTTCCCGCCCATCTAAAGTATCCTACATCACAATAGGTCAAGTTTACTGAAACTGGGGGTGGAAATGCACCCAGCTATTCTGAGTTGCGAGTCTGCGTTGAGGGAGGAAATTGATATTATTTGAGATTTGAGATTAAAGGATTGGGAATAACGGATGATCTAATGGTTTAGATCACCTGCCGAAAGTTGGATTCTTTTTTTAAACTGGTATAACTTACGCTCTAAAGTGATGAACGTACAAATACTTAGGGATTTTACCAAACTCACAATAAACTTTCGACATACTGCCAGCCGTCGTCGCTAAAAGTAGCTCTCAACATATCTCTAATTTTGGCATCGATCGATAAGATTCCCTCGCCAGAGTCACCATTCTCGCCGATGTCGCAACTGTCATCAGACATATGTTCTTGGATGAGGGCCAGAGTATCGGCGAAATTAGCCAGAAAATAATGTTCGTGCACCCACGCTGTCGGATCTGGTATTGCTGCACTCCCAAAAGCTCGATCGACTAAATCTTTTTTGGCAACATCGTCAGTCTGGTTTTTCATGTTGAGCTCGATTTAGGTAGAACTGGTAACTTATCCCATTTTAAGCTTAATTGTCAACAGGAACGCGATCCTGATCGACCACAGCAGTGACAAATTTGTGTAGTTTGTGCGATCGCGATCGTAATTTTTTGGTCGCTCGTGTGTTATCATATTACCTCAAACTCGGTGGTCAATAATGTTCACATCGAGCAGAATACACTTGGGAATCATTCCGTGAACTCCTTTTTGAGGATTGTTAACAGCCTGCGTAATCCGAAAATTTACCGCAAGCGAACACAAAACATAAGCATCTTCCTCTTTGAAACCTGCAAACTTTTGCAGCCAATAAACCGTCTGTTTTACAGCCATCTCAAACGCTTCATCTAATGTTCTACCAAATCCCATAATCACAATATGAGTGGGCGTTTCCGCAAACGGAAATATCAGAAATAAATCCTTGCGTAAGATGATTTGAATAGTCCCGTTCATCGAAGTTTCAATCGCAGTACCGTCAACTTCACCATCTCCTTGTGCCGAATGTCCGTCGCCAATGGACAGTAAACCGCCGCGCAGAAAAACAGGTAAAAATAACCGCGTTCCTGGTTGCAGTTCCTGATTGTCCATATTGCCGCCGTAGCGCTCTGGAGGAATAGAAGAACGGTTGATTTGTGCATTAGCCACGCCGATAATTCCAAAAAAAGGATGCAGGGGAATCCGAATGCCGCTACCTGTGGGAAATTCAGCAGTTTTTTGCTCTAAATCTAGCGGAATAAACCGCAATTTAGGTTCGGGGAAATACTCAGGTAAAGCTCCCCATCCGGCGCGAATTGCATTAAATCCTACTGGCAAACTTGGGTAAACATCCTCAATGTGAATTTCTAAAACGTCTCCCGGTTCGGCGTTGTTAACATAAATCGGGCCTGTCAGCAAGTGGGGCCCCGGCCCAACTTTGCGGTTGGGGGGCAAATTCTGACAAATATCTAAAAATTCGGGGGTGAGAAATTCGGGCGGCGCTTTGTCAGCAACATAATATCCTGAATAGGTTTCGATATCGATGCGATCGCCCGAATCGACAGTTAAAGCAGGTTCTAGCTTCGGAGAGAAACCGCCCAAGTGTACGGTTTTGCAGTTAGCTTTGAGAAGGTGGCGAGTCATGGGATTTTAGATTTTAGATTTTAGATTTTAGATGGAAGGAAGGGTGTTAAGAATGTTATATCGCAAGTCTCAAGCATTTTGGATAATTTTTTTTAATGAACCACAGAGGGCGCAGAGGGCACAGAGAAAGAGAATGGAGAGATCAGAAGAGGTCAAAAAATGGTTTAGGTTTGTTTGATGGGAAATATTTTACTAATTTCTTAGCTTTTTGATAACGTGGGTAGTTTAAAATTTAAAGTGGGTGGCGCGGGTTTATATATTGGGGTGGGGAGTTCTGTTTGGCTGGTGCAACCCGCCCTTACAAACTAATGACTAATGAATTATGTTAACGCCTTTGCCCAATAAAGTAGAAATTTCTCAAGGTTATTCTCGCAATCCCTGGTTTTTTGGTGTTTTGATTTTGATTGTCCTATTGCTAGGTTTCATGATGCAATCTTACCTTAACAAACCTCAGCTTTTAACCGACCCGTTTCTGCAAGTCCCAACAGCAAACTCGGTGCGAGTTGTCTGGTTCACAGAGTTTGCCGGTACTCGCAACACTGTTGCTTACGGCGAAAATTTGAATCAAGTTGTGACGGCAAATACTACCAAGCTAAGCCGCACTCGCGAAGACAAAGACTCGCGCATTTCCGATGAAATGAAACAAAGCATCATTGACAGCAATCCAATTGTCCGCGACATCTGGCGCCACGAAGCAGAAGTCCCCAATTTAATACCCGGTGCTCGCATTCCTTATCGAGTCACCAGCGAAAGGAAAGACGGCGCATCTGTCAGCAGCAAAGTTTTCACTCTTTCTCCGACACCAGCAGCAGGAAGGCCGCTCAACATCCTCCTCACTTCCGACCATCAATTGATGCCTATGACAGCGGCAAATCTCCAGAAAGTAGCCGAAACAATTGGCCGAGTTGACGCGGTTTTCATGGCTGGGGATTTAATTAATATACCCGATCGCGCTTCTGAATGGTTTGACGATTACCGAGGCCGCGCCTTCTTTCCGTCTCTGCAAGGTCGCGCATTTTCCGAACTCGACAAAAACGGCATCAAAACCGTTTACAGCGGCGGCGAACTGATCCAACACGCGCCTTTATTTCCGGCCATTGGCAATCACGAAATCATGGGCCGCTTTGCAACCAACAGCAAACTCGATGACCAATTTAACGATCCTTTTCCCCGCGCCGCTGCCGAGAAAATATACGCCCAACGTGCTGCCTCTTTGAATCCTAGTAATGACTCTTCCGTGCGGGAAAGATGGCTAAAAAATCATAGTTTTAATAGCGATACCTATGACGAAATTTTCAATTTACCTGGAGGTAAAAATTACTATGCTGTGACTTTTGGGGATGTACGCTTAGTGACTTTGTATGTTACGAATATCTGGCGAACTCCGAATTTAGATCCGCGTGCGAGAGGCCGGTATCGGGAACGGGACGAAGATTTTAATCATCCCGAAAAATGGGGATACGGACAGCATATTTTTGAGCCGATTGTCAAGGGCAGCGCTCAATATAATTGGCTGCAACAAGAGTTAAAAAGTGCGGAATTCCAGCAGGCAAAATATAAAATTGTGATGTTTCACCACCCGCCGCATTCTCTGGGTGACAATATTGTACCTGCTTATACCGATCCAGTGCAAATAGTCGATCGCGCTCTCGATGGCGAGATTAAAATGGTGCGTTACGAGTATCCGAAACAGCAAGATTATCTGATTCGGGATGTAGTGCCGCTACTAGAAACAGCGGGGGTGCAGTTGGTATTTTACGGACATTCGCACTTGTGGAATCGGTTTGTAAGTTCCAGCGGAATGCACTTTTTGGAGACTTCTAATGTGGGTAACAGTTACGGTGCTTTTGTGGGGGAAAAGCGCCGATTTGTGCCGCCGGCATATCGGGAAGATTACAGCGCTATTGGAGACCCGAACGGATTGGAACCTGTGGTGCCGACTGTTGCGCCTTTGTTGGGGAAGGATGGGCGGCCGCTGCCGTATATTGATAGCAATGATATTACGGCTTTTACTATTTTTGATACGGGGGAGGGTACGGTTAGCAGCTACTATTTTGATACGCGGAAACCGGAGTCGCAAGTGGTGAAGTTTGATGAGTTTAAGTTGAAAAATTATCCCTCTAGCTTAAAAATAAGTAAAAATTAAAAGCGCTCGTTTTCATAATCGATAAATTAGTTACTGCTATGATAACTTAAGGCTTCTGACTTCTGCTATACTTAGGTATCTGTATCCAAATTAAACTTACCCAGTAGAGCGCGGTCATGCCTGAACTAAACCTCTTAGAAAAACCAGAAGAAGTAAGCTTCGAGGAGGAAGATGAAGCTCTAGATTATGAGCTTGAATCTAATGGTAATCCCAAATCTGTCTTAGACGAAATTTCCGAAATAATTGTAGCTGGAAATGACTGGACGACAGCCACCATACTCGATCAACTTGTTCGTGACAATATTCAACTTAATCCAAGATTTCAAAGGCGAGATGCTTGGGATATAACTCGTAAAAGCAGGTTTATTGAATCTATTTTTCTAGGATTTCCCATTCCAGATATAGTTTTGGCTTCTCAAGATAAAAAACGCGGAAAATTTGTAGTTCTTGACGGCAAGCAACGCTTGCTTACGATTCTGCAATTTTATGGAAGGAGCGAAACTCCCAACGATAGTTTTGCTTTGAAAAACTTAGAATTTAGACCTGAACTCAATGGTTGTACGCATGAGGATCTAAAAAACGATCTTCTCCATAGTTCTGTACTTGATGCACTGGATAATCAAACTCTTCGTACTACATTGATTCGGAATTGGCATACAGAAAGTTTACTCTACAAAATTTTTCTCCGTCTGAATGTAGAAAATACTCCGCTATCTCCACAAGAACTCAGGCAAGCATTGCATCCAGGTGATTTCATCAATTTTTTAGATGACGAATCAATTAAAAATCAGGCTTTAAGAAAAATACTTAAATCCCAAAATCCCGATCCTCGGATGCGCGATGTCGAATTATTACTACGATATGTAGGATTCCATCATTTTTTATCCGATTATCGCGGTAATCTTAAAGTGTTCCTGGATATGACTTGCAAAAAGCTCAACAAGGATTGGAAAGAGAAAGAAACTGAGGTCAGATATACAGTTAGCCAATTTGAAAAGGCAGTGCAAACAACCACTACAATATTTGGAGAAGAAAATATATTTCGTGTGTGGTTGAGTAGTTCTAATAGTTACCGAGGCAAGTTTAATCGAGCTATTTTAGATGTAATGGTTTTTTATTTTTCAGATCCAGTTATTAGTGAAGTTGCTGAGAAGAATCCGGCGGGTGTGCAAAAAGCTTTTAAAGAGTTATGTTCATCATCTAATAGCGAATTCAGAGAAGCTGTTGAGAAAAGCACAACTAGCATTCGCGAAACTCATACTCGTCTCTCACTGTGGGGCAAAGCTTTGTTAAAGGTTTTGGATGTAGAGTTTAATGTACCTGAACTCGTAGATAACCATATTATCTTTAACGGTTTGAGGTAAGTTATTAAGAGGTATGCCAAAATCCGTTAGATTTCGTACTCTAACCCAGCAGTTAAATAGGTTAAAAAAACAATTTTTTCCTAAGATTAATCCTCTAGGTTCATATTCCGAGCGGCAGCTAGCCTTAACTCTTGCCTACAGAGTTTTAGTTCATGCCGAAATTGAGGCTTATTTTGAGGACAGAGTTTGGGAAGTAGCCCTTAATGCTAAAAAGAATTGGGATAGTCAGGGTAAGAGTTGCCGTACTTTAATCTGCTTGCTTGGCTTTTCTGGTCAAATGATGGAAGCACCACCAGATACACTGACTCCAACTAAGGGAAGTAAAGCTTTGCCACCGGAAAAAATAAAAGTCAACAAAAAAATAGATTTAGCTATTAATAGTTTTAAGCGAAGTATTGACCAGAATCATGGCATCAAAGAAGCTAATCTTCTGGCGTTGCTTTTGCCAATAGGAATAGATACCGATGATTTAGATTCTGTTTGGCTGGCTACCATGAATACGTTTGGGGAAGAAAGAGGTGTGGCGGCACATACTTCAGCTACATCCCCGAAAACTATTAGAAGCATAAATCCTATAAATGAACTGCAGAGGGTAGAGCAAATTATTCAAGAACTTTTGAGGGTGGATGAGCTGATTAATAATTTAATGAGATAAATGAATAAACCGACACCAATTGTCAAGAGTTTAATCTTTTTGGTAGGCTTCTAGCCGGAACGGGCAAGATGCCCGTTCCACAATACTTTATTTTCTTGTGGCACAGGCATCTTGCCTGTGCTCAAACAGCTTATTCAGAATGGTGCAAAATTTCCGATTAAACTTTGTCTTTCGCAGGCGGAACCAAACCTGTTTTATTCAAACCCGCATCAATCTGCCTGAGCAATTTAAAATCATCTTCGGGTAAGGAATTAACAGGCGAGTGTTTTTCCAGAAACGAGAATGCTTGGCGAAATTCACGCGGCCGGGAGTCGATCGCACCATCGAAGTGACAAGGTACAATTTTTTCAAAGTCCCAACTCGCCACTTGATCCACCCAATCGAGAGTTTCCCTGGGGGCGCGGTTGAGAATCAAAGTCTGCAAAATCGGCGCGACAAACAACCGCCCTCCTCCCCGCAAAGCCTCAAACGATCGCTCCCAATGTGTTTTCCACTTGAACGGATACAACCCGAAATAAGCTTTCCTTGAGCGTTCTGGCGCTTGGCGTGCGCTGGCAAATACCTCCGACCACGGCGGCACTTCCAGCACGCTGGGGCTAAAATACATGGCAAATAAGGCGATTCTCTGCCACCCTTTGCGCCGATTTTCGTGGGTGTCTGCCACCGTGTCCGAGGCGCTGTCTTTGGCGTGAAATAGCAGCGGGTAAGAGTCGAGTTGGACGATCGCGGGCGGATTTTCGGGAATGGAAACTATGGAATCTGTTAACATCAGCGTGCGCGATCGTCTGTGAAATAACGCAACTTCTGCAAATTTGCCCAAACCAAGGTCCAGCGGGCCGAGAATTGCCCAGTCAAATTGATCGGCTAAGGGCGTGTTGCTGCTGTCAAAGGGCAGTACAGACGTGCGTTTGGAGGGCAAACCCAGCCAACTCAGCGGCAAATTCACCGGGAAACTCCACTGCTGCGGGGCGACAAACACCTGCGCTTCGGGAAAACACCTCGCAAAGGGGCCAACAAAAACTTTGTGCTCGATCCCCGAAACCGTTGTCAGCAGGATGTACTTCACCTCGCCGTGCTCTGCTACTAACTCCTTTACCAAGCGGATGCACTCAGGAGTCGGTGCAACGGGGGCGTAGACGAGAAGGCCTTCGGGTTCTAATTTAATTACTGTCATCCGAATCGGGACGACTACGTAGAAAATGCCTTGTAGTTGGTCAAAAGTCCAGATTGTGTCCTTGACTATTTCCTTGCGGATGGTGCGCCGCTTGCTGTAGGGATAGAGGGGGACAACTGGCCAAAAGGCCCAAGAATAGTCCCGATAATCAATCTGTGCTGATGTTGGTATGCCTTCGCCCTCTGCCACTGGTGCGACTCCTTGCCGATTTTTTTGTACGTGCGTGCGATCGAACTATTTTTATCTTATTTCACTCCTGTTGCGCGGATTCGAGGAGTTGAAACCGGGTTTCACCAGGCCTGGGTGCGAGAACTATTAAACCAACTGTTCAGGATCAATGCCTAACTCCCGCAACCGCGCCGCTAGTCTTTCCTCTCGCTGTTGAGATTCTGTCAGTTGCTGTTGAGATTCTGTCAGTTGCTGTTGAGATTCTAGAACTTGCTGTTGAGCTTCTATCAGTTGCCGTTCCGCCGCCGTCGCCCTTTCACCCGGACTCAAAATCAACCCTCCTTGGGCCGTAAACCATCGCAACCACAACCGATTCATACTCTTATAAGTGCCTTGCCACCAACCTAAACTCAACTGCAACTCAGGAATAAATAACCGCCCATCAATTAATTCTGCCGGTTCATAGTGGCCTCCTACAAGATGAAAAGCTCGCAATTCATCCGTGTAGCGACTGAAAATAAAATAGTAAGGAATCCGCAAAATTTGTTCATAAACTTGCCACTTAGTCGGCGGTTCCCCAGCTTGCTGAACAGTCCGCCCTAAATCTTCATCTTCAGTGCCCGGCGATAGCAATTCCACCACCACAAACGGATTTACCCGTTCTTGCCAAACTACATAACTCAAACGCATATCGCGCCCTTGATAAAGCCTTGGCACACCCACCGCAGCAAACCAATCCGGGCGTTTATGCCAGCGCGGTTGTGTTGCATCGTAATACAAATTTAGGTCGCTGGCTGTAAAGACTTGTTCCGCATCCCATCCCGGCGGCAAAAACGTGAATTCCAAGAGTTGCGGCTGATCTAAATGAAATGTATCTGGCAAACCGGGCTCCTTTGGGTCTTCGCTAGGTAAATCATACATTGTTGGCAAACTCTGCCGGGGGTCTAAAGGCGGTTCAGCTTGAGCAGGCGGGTAAGTCGGGAATGTCATAATGAATTCTGAGGTTGCTTATCCTGATATGATTATAACCTTGTGAGAATGTCTTGCATTTCCAAAGAATTCCCATTAACTCTCAATCTCAAATCTCAAATCAAAACTCCCAAATCGATATGACTCAAAACTACCGCATCACTCTTTTACCAGGAGACGGCATCGGCCCTGAAATTATCGCTGTGGCGGTAGATGTCCTGAAACTTGTCGGTCAACAATTGGACATCGGCTTTGAATTTCAAGAAGCTTTAATGGGCGGCGCTGCTATTGATGCCACAGGCAATCCGCTGCCAGAAGAAACACTGGAAAAATGCCGCAACTGCGATGCAGTATTGTTAGCAGCAATTGGCGGTTACAAGTGGGATAATTTGCCCCGCGAACAGCGCCCGGAAACTGGATTATTAGGACTGCGCGCCGGATTGGGATTGTTTGCAAATTTGCGTCCTGCGACTATTTTACCGCAATTGGTTGATGCTTCTAGTTTGAAACGGGAAGTTGTCGAAGGCGTGGATATTATGGTCATCCGCGAACTCACAGGCGGCATTTACTTCGGTAAACCGAAAGGTATTTTTGAGACGGAAACAGGCGAAAAACGCGGTGTCAATACGATGGCTTACACCGAGTCGGAAATTGACAGAATCGGGCGAGTTGCTTTTGAGACGGCCAGGAAGCGCGGGAAAAGGCTGTGTTCCGTTGATAAAGCGAATGTTTTGGATGTTTCGCAACTGTGGCGCGATCGTATTATTGCCCTTTCTTCAGAATACCCTGATGTCGAACTTTCTCACCTCTACGTTGACAACGCAGCCATGCAGTTAATTCGCTGCCCCAAACAGTTCGATACAATTGTCACCGGCAATTTATTCGGCGACATTCTTTCCGATGCGGCGGCAATGCTAACTGGTAGCATTGGGATGCTGCCTTCTGCTAGTTTGGGAGCAAGCGGGCCGGGAGTTTTTGAACCCGTGCACGGTTCCGCACCAGACATCGCTGGACAAGATAAAGCAAATCCCATCGCCCAAGTTTTGAGTGCGGCAATGATGCTGCGCTACGCCTTAAATCAGCCGGAAGCTGCTAATAAAATCGAGCAAGCCGTTGTCGAAGTTTTGGATCGAGGTTATCGTACTGGTGATATCATGTCGGAAGGCATGAAACTCGTTGGCTGTCGGGCAATGGGCGATGCTTTAATTGAAGTTTTGCAAGGTTGATTTATTTACCTTGACTCGTTCCCAGGCTCTGCCTGGTAACGCCTTTCAGGAGGCTCTGCCTCCACTAAAACAACCCAAAGGAGACATAAATAAAGGAGGCAGAGCCTCCGGGTATTAATTACCAGGCAGAGCCTGGTAACTAGAAAACGAGACAATTAATTCTTACTCGTTCCCAGGCTCTGCCTGGTAACGCCTTTCAGGAGGCTCTGCCTCCACTAAAACAAGGCAAACGAGACAGAATTTTGGAGGCAAAGCCTCCGGATCTTAATTACCAGGCAGAGCCTGGTAACTAGATATTTTATAATTTAATGTTCCGCCGTCAAAAGCTTGAATTGCTCGGTATCAATGCGGCTTGCTCGATACAAAACTTCAGCTATTTCCGAAAGCGCTAGCACAGAATGTGCGCGATAACCGTTGGCCTGCATCTTATCTTTTACTCCCTGTTCGTGGTCGATTAATACCACGATATCTTCCACATTCAAGCCAGCCGATTTTAACTTAGCCGCGCCTTCCATCACGCTTTTGCCACTAATCAAAATGTCATCGACTACGACAATCGTTTCTCCTGCCTGAAAATGCCCCTCAATTAATTTGCCTGCACCGTAAGTTTTCACCTCTTTGCGCGGGAAAATCATCGGGCGTTCCATCCGCAAGGCTAAACCGGTTGCTGTGGGTAAAGAACCGTAGGGAATTCCCGCAATGCGATCGAATTTTAAATCCTTGAGAATGTCTGCATAAGCGCTGACAATTTGATGGAAAATCTGCGGAATTGAGATAATTTTCCGCAAGTCGATGTAATATGGAAATACGGCGCCCGATGCTTGTACGTGGTCGCCAAAAACTACGCAGCCGATGTCATAAAGTTGCAAGATTAAATCGCGGTGAGGTTCGGGTTGTAAAAAGCAAACATCGGGCAGCCACAATTCGCAAGTGGGGCTACCTTCGATCGCGCGCAGCCTCTGTTGATTAATATTATCCCGCAATTTCTCAATTTCTCGCCGCGGTTCTTTCCCCGCTAATAAACTGGGGGGGACGGGCAGCAATAAACCTTCACCATTCTTGCTTAAACCGGCCGCCAGCAGTTGTGCGAGGTCGTTTTCTTCTGTGAGGTCATTTTCTTCGGCGATGTCTCCTTCGACTAAAATTAGGCGTTCAGGAGCCTCTTTGCGGATGCGGGCTAACATATCCGGCATTATTCCTACTTCTAAACCGACTTTTTCGGGAGTTCCCCAAGTTTGAGAAAGTCGGACTAATTGCAAGTACAAAGGGTTTTCTGGCGTCGGGTATTCTTGCAAAGCCGCCGCTGACGGGTTGGCGGTGGCACAGAGGACAAAAACTGTTTTTCCAGCGTATAACAAAAATGGCGCTACTTGGTCGAATCCGGGATAGGGACTTAAAGTAATAGCGTCAACTCGCCAGTCTTGAAATACAATTTTGGCAAACACTGTGCTGGTATTTAAATCGCAGTGTTTGGCATCTAAAATTACTGGCAGGTGAGGGGGAATAATTGTTAAAATTTCTTGCAGCAATGCCCAACCGGGAATACCGAGAGATTGGTAAAAACCGAGGGTGATTTTGCAAGCACAAATTAAATCGGCTGTTTGGTCGATCGCACTTTTTAGCTTAGCAAACAAATCAGTTACAAAACTTTGAGTTTCTTCCCCAGTCATGGAAACCTGCGGGGGCAAGGTTTCTGGGTCGGGATCGAGGGCTAAATACAGCAAACTTTGATTGCTTTCAACAGCCGCTAACAGTTTATCGAAAAAGTCGGTGCGATCGCTCATAGTGTGTTATGGAGGTAAGGGGAATTAAAAAAATTGCAGGTCAAAGTGGGATTGGTGTTGTGCCGGAAGAAACCGATCCCCGTTGAAATTGAAAGTAAGAATCTTTTAAGATTGTAGAATGTAAAGAGCAGGAAATCTGTAACTTTGGGAGCAGTTTCATGGGGAATGATTTTCGGGTTGGCTACACCAGTGATTGCACCTAACCCGCAGCAAATCAATTAGTTGCGGTAAACTAACCAGTGTCCGGGCGGCGATTTGATCTGCCTTCGCCTGCGGTACGCGAGTTTAGCAAATGCGAATTTGCAAGGGGCAGATTTGAGAGGATCAAATTTTAGGGAAGCTAATTTATCCGGGGCAAATTTGAGCGGGGCTTCTTGGCGGCAAGCTAATTTACAAGGCGCTAATTTGACTCAAGTTAATTTAATCCAGAACCCGTTTGATGGGGCTAATCTAAAAAATACTACCGTTGCAGGTGTTATTTAGGTTGAGGCTAGTATTAAATATAGAAATCCTTGCAGGAGTCGTAAATTTTTTACCCCACCCCAACCCTCCCCTTAGCAAGGGGAGGGAGTAAGAAATTCACAAATGATTTAGGATTGCTATAGAAGCAGAAGTTAAAGCAATGTCCGCCTTATATGATGGATAGTAATAAATGATCGGTACGATCGACTTTACGATTTGGGACGAGTTGCTGCAACGCTACGTTGACGATTTCGGCCGCGTCAATTATCGGGGCTGGAAAGCTGAGGGGGCGGATGTTTTGAGGGGGTGGCTGGAAAGTTTGGCGGATGTGGATTTGGCGGATGGTACTGATGCGGATGCGCGGCTGGCGTTGTGGCTGAATGCGTATAATGCGATCGCAATTTCTCAAGTTCTGGAAGTATATCCGATCGCGTCCATCCGTCCCAAAATTTTGGGAATTCCCAACTGGCTGAGTTTTTTGGATTTTTTCACTCGTTCAAATTCGATTATTGGCGGCAAAAAGCACAGTCTCAATCAAATCGAACACGCAATATTGCGGCCGGAATTTGCGGAACCGCGCATCCATTTTGCATTAGTTTGCGCTTCTGTCGGGTGCCCGCTGCTGCGTCGCGGGGCTTATTTCCCGGAGTCGGTACGGACTCAACTAGAAGCGGATGCGAGCCGTTTTATTCACAATCCTGATAAGGTGCGATATGATGCCGAGAAAAAGACGCTTTATTTGAGCAAGATTTTTAAGTGGTACGGCGAGGATTTTGTAAAGGCGGCGGGTTCGGTGGCTGAGTATGTGGGCGGTTATTTGGGGCCGGAGGCGGCTGTGGGTGATGGATGGGCGATCGTTTTTTTGCCTTACGACTGGAATTTGAATCGGGTTGATGGATAAAATTTGCGCCTAGGGGTAGGTGTTTTTTTGAGGGAGTAATTTTTTTCGGCTGTCGTTACCCCTTCAAATTGCCAGATTCAACAGGGCGATCGGATGACTCCGAGGCGATCGACTGTGACCAGGTGAGAGGCGATCGGACGGCTGGCACTGGCAAGTGTGAAAAATGCACCATTTAGGGCGGTCTAGAGGGTTTTGGGGCGATCGGCTCGCGGGCACGGCTGGCACGGTCGCAGCGGTGGCACTGTCGCACCGTCTAGCTTTTGTGCGTCAAACCTTCAGATGTAAATGGTTGACGTTTTTTTAAAATTTTGTACAATGTATTTAATTAACTTATTCTGAAAAAATTATGACGCAAGAAAATACACCTGTTTCAGTCGAAGAAAAAATCCAGATATCATCAGATTCAGACAAGTTGTTAATTTATCTGATAGATACTGCGGATAAATTTGCAGGTCAGGTAGACATAGACATTACACTTTCTGTTCAAGGTTTAAGTGTTAGTGGGGTGGTGATTAGTGAGAAATTGTATTTTGAGGGTATATATAATGACCTGAAATTATCTTTTTCTAGTTCTGATATATTAGAAAAAGAGGCTCAAATATTCTTAGAAAATCATCAATCCTTTGCAGCAAAATTGTCAGGCGATCGGGAAGTTAAAAGCCAATTAAAAAACATAGAATACATACATTTAAAAAATGTTGCTTTTTATAATGGCAATTGTTTAACTCCTAAAAACGCTAATAATTTATTAATTCCAAATCATAGAGGAGGTTATTGGAGAGGACATTTAAACCGTGTAGATGGTTTTTGCATAGGAAATTTAACTGAACATAAGTAGTTTAAAGTTCTATACAAAACTCGTTGCAATTTAATTGTGACGGGTTTTGTATAGTGTACTTGATATGTAAAGGGTAGACAAAACTTTGCAGTGGTTTGATGTTATAAATCAGAAAATTACATTATGAGAAAGCCACCTTACTACTATTTAAAAAATATTAGCCGCCGCTGGCACACTGAAATTAAGAAACTTGATGATAATGATCAGCTAATAATACTTTCACCTTACTTGACATCAAAAACAGCAGAAGGAATTTTAAGAGAGTCACAAGTTGCTAATTGTGAGGTATACACAATCTTTTCAGTTCGTAATTTTGTTTCTGGTGCTTCTTCATTAAAAACATTAAAAATTTTACATCAATGTGGTTGTAAACTTTATCATTTAGAAAGACTTCATGCGAAAATGATTATTGCTCCTGGTAGGTTTGCCACTATAGGAAGCCAGAATTTAACGAGAAATGGTGTGAAAAACAAAGAAGCTAGTGTAATAACTTTTGATAAAGAAGAAGTAAAAAAGATTATGGAAATGCTTGATAGTAGTTGGTTGAAAGGATGTAAACCTATCACTACTGAAATGTTGAATGAGCTTGAAGGTAAAATAACTAATTTAAGAAAAAAGTTTAGTTTGATAAATCGAGAAATAAACAAAGAAATAAGTACATTAGAAGATGAACTTTGGAGTAATGAAGACGAACGTATTGAGAATAAATTATTAGCAGAAGAAGCAGCAGAAAAACAGAGACAACTAGAAGAACAGAAACAACGAGAAGAACAGAGACAACGAGAAGAACAGAGACAACGAGAAGAACAGAGACAACGAGAAGAACAGAGACAAC
>NZ_JAUBTV010000018.1:35960-109247 GCF_036705145.1 Microcoleus sp. B5-D4
ACAACGAGAAGAACAGAGACAACGAGAAGAACAGAGACAACGAGAAGAACAGAGACAACGAGAAGAACAGAGACAACGAGAAGAACAGAGACAACTAGAAGAACAGAGACAACTAGAAGAACAGAGACAACGAGAAGAACAGAGACAGAGACAACTAGAATTACAGAGGATAACAGTAATTAATCTTGCTAGGAATCGAGTCCAACAGCTCTCAGTACAGGGAGTGGTAGAGTTAGAGCTTGCTAAAGAGTTTATTAGGGAATCGGCGTATTGGGATCATCCTACTGGTTCTCTAGTTCGTGCGCCGAAACACGCTAACCGCATATATGATAACAATCGAAATAATTGGGTAATCGATTTTGGAGCTAATTCATTTTTAGTTGGTGCTGCCATCTATCGTTGTCAACAAGTTTTATTAGAGTTTCTGGAAAAAGCTGAATGTAGAGACGTGATGCCTATACTTCAACTTCGAGAAAAATTAGAACTTATTGTTCGAGGGTCAGTATCTAATCACGGAGGTGATGAATACAATGGTTATTATCCTGTGGATGACAATTTCATGCGATTTGGGACTCAAGCTATCAATATTTACGATTTTGTGAATTTGATTTTTAGCAAAGGTGGTATTGATAACCGCTTAACGAGTTTGATATAGATAACCTCGGTATAGGTTACGAGAGATGAGGAGAAGTGTTATTTGAATGACAGTGTTATAAGATATACTTGAAAGACCATTTAAAAAATAGAGGCAATTCGGAAACAAATGCAACCACAAGAACACAAGAAAGAAGTAGTTAAGGCTGTCAGAGCTAAAGTCCAACAGCTCTCAGTACAGGGTGAGGTAGAGTTAGAGCTTGCTAAAGAGTTTATTAGGGAATCGGCGTATTGGGATCATCCTACTGGTTCTCTAGTTCGTGCGCCGAAACACGCTAACCGCATATATGATAACAATCGAAATAATTGGGTAATCGATTTTGGAGCTAATTCATTTTTAGTTGGTGCTGCCATCTATCGTTGTCAACAAGCTTTATTAGAGTTTCTGGAAAAAGCTGAGTGTAGAGACGTGATGCCTATACTTCAACTTCGAGAAAAATTAGAACTTATTGTTCGAGGGTCAGTATCTAATCATGAAGGAGATGAATACGATGGTTATTATCTTGTGGATGACAATTTCATGCGATTTGGGACTCAAGCTATCAATATTTACGATTTTGTGAATTTGATTTTTAGCAAGGGGGGTATTGATGACTCCTTATTCGATTCGGATCGAGAGAACTAAGGTAGAGGTTGCTACCCTAGATTACTTTATAGATGTTTGACGTTCTAAATCAGGATATGAAGGTTTCCTGATGTGGTTTCAATACTTACAGGCTCTAGGCGGGGAAATACCCCAAATTCTCTCATAGAGCCTTGAACGGATTCAGGTTGCAATCAACCTAAATCCCTATCAGGGATTGAAACATGGCCTTAATCAGGTCGAGGGTGGAGATTTTCACTAATCGGTAGGTGGTTAGATGAATGCTAACCAATTAGCTATCGATCCGCCCTTAAACCTCTCCACTCAAAATCTGTTGAACCGTCAAACTTAGCTGTGGAAACATCGGAGATACGATCGCCTCTCCATCCCGAAACACCCCAACCTCAACATATTGCCCATCCTCAAGCCGCAAAACCGTCACCAATTCTTCTATTGGATCGATCGCCCAATACTCTGCGATGCCCCGCGCTGCGTACTGAGCTCGTTTGCGCTCGTAATCCCGATCCCTGCCCACTCTACCCGGACTCACTACCTCCACAACCAACCGAGGAGGCAGCATATCGAAGGTGATAGTTAGCCTGATTGCTGTCAGCGGAATGTGTTCAGGTTCCAGAATTATCAAATCCGGGTAGCGGTTGGCCGCATCTCCCGATCGCAAAACGGCAACTTGAACCTCGCAATTATGCGTTTTGATCAGCCTGAGTGGCACTAGCCCGCTGCTAGCAAAATAGAAAAATAGATAGTTAGCAATGAAATTATTAGGTTCCGATTCTGGTGGCAAAGCTATTAACTCCCCATCAATTAACTCATAGCGTTGACCCGTATCATTTGAGTAATTAAGGTACTCGTCAAAAGTTAATTTTTTAGATTGAGCTTGTACCATAATATTACATTCCTTGATTTATTCGTTCCTTTCTGCTGGGAGTTTGTTTATGTAGAAACGGTTGGAACAGCCGAAGGATCTCAATCAAATCTGCTGTGCAAGTTCAGCAGGTGTCCCAGCCTCCATCGACAATCAACCCACAAGTGACATATTAATAACTATCACAGTTCAAATCCTCTGGAATATTAAAAATGATTTCAGATAAATTTCGGCGCGAGTTGCGAGAACAAGCCAAACTCTGGCAAGCAGAAGGACTCATCGACACTTCATTCTACCAACAACTTTCGGAACGCTACCAATTCAACACACTCGAAACCGCCTCCCGCAACCGATTCCTCAGCATTCTGATGAGTCTCGGCGGCATTCTCCTCGGTATAGGAGTCATCACCTTTGTAGCGGCAAACTGGCAAGTTTGGTCGCGCGAAGTGAGAGTTGCACTGCTGCTAAGTCTTTTCGTAGCAGTCAATGCAGCAGGTTTCTATCTGTGGCGAATTCCCCCATCCCGAAGCCAAAACTCCCATCCCAATATGCCCGCAACAAAAGGGCGAAACAAACTCCTAGGTGAAGGATTGTTGCTGTTAGGTGCTCTGATTTTAGGAGCAAATATGGCATTGATGGCGCAAATGTTCCATATTGGCGGTTCTTCCTACGGACTTTTCCTTGCTTGGGGAATCGGCGTGCTCGGAATGGCTTACAGTTTGCGGTTGACTTCCTTGGGCGTTTTGTCCGCACTTTTAATCGGTTTGGGCTATTGGCTGGCGGTGTTAGATTGGTCTTCCAAAGTCGAGTTTTCTTGGCTGGAAGTTTTGGTGCGGCAAATGCCGATCGCAGCCAGTATAATGTTTGTGCCGCTGGCTTATTGGTGTCGATCGCGTGCTATTTTTGCCATAAGTGCGATCGCGATAATTTTTTCCCTACAAGTTTCTATCGTCCAAGGGTTAAATCCAACCTGGGGTACAGCAATTTTTTGTGCTTTACCGCCCGCTTTGCTGTGGGGATACGACGATGCAATCTGGCCGAAGGTACGCAGCAAGCTGTTTCAACCTACCGCCCGCAGTTTAGCCCTGCTGTTTCTCGCCGGTTTGTTTTATGTTCTTTCTTTCCACTGGTTGTGGCAAGATTCGCCGAATCCTGGGCAAACTGAGCCGGATTGGGTTTTGCTGGCAAATGTGGCTATTTTGGGCGGTTTCACGGTGTTTGAGTGGCTGCGCTTGGGACGTTTGGAACTGCGGCGACCAAAACAAAAAGCAGTGGATTTGACTACAAGTGCGATCGGCATTTTCATCCTCGCCAGCGCCTTAATACCGCTTTTTCACCTCAATTTTACTCCCCTTCCTCAATTAGCAACTTTTCTGTTTAATGTTTTATCATTTTTGCTCGCTGTCGGCTTAATCCGAGAAGGTTTAGCTTTAGGAAACCGCCAGACTTTTTGGGGAGGCATGGTATTAATCACCCTGCAAATTATCAGCCGAGTCTTTGAATATAACACAGGATTGTTGCTCAAATCTTTTGTCTTTGTTTTGTGCGGAATCGGTGTTATTGCTGCTGGTTTGTGGTTCGAGCGCCACTTCGCAAAAATCCCCGATGAATAGCAGCATTCTACTATAGTGCGATCGTCCCCCTTGCACTGCACTCGGAAGATGATTATGCCGATTCAAAGGTCAACGATATTATTCTGCGAACCAATTCCCAATTCCCAATATGAACACCGAAAATCCAGATTTAACACCTCCAAGTTCCGAAATAGCAGATACCAGCGCTAATCCCCCATCATTCACCCTTCCCCCGGAAGCAAAACGCCTTCCCGCGTGGCGAATGTGGGTTCCTCTACTCTTGCAAATCGGACTAATTGCCGCCGTACCCGCCACCGCCGTTTACACTTTTATAACTGGCAAAACAGTTGTCCTGCAAACAGCACCAGTAGACCCTTACGACTTTTTGCGCGGATATTACCAAGTTTTGAGATATGATATTTCCGATCTCACAAATCTCCAAAAACTCCCCGACTGGAAAGATTTACCTACCGAAAAAAAACCTTGTCCGCCCGGAATTGTTTGTCCAAAAAATACGCACAATCTCAAACCACAAACCAGTTTTTATGTAATCTTAGAAGCGCCAAAAGCCGCGACTAATCTCGGCCGCCCCCAAGCTTGGAAACCCGTCCGCGTCAGTCTCAAAAATCCCACCAATTTGCCCGCCAATCAAATCGCAATTAAGGGCAAATATAACGGTTGGCAGATGGAATACGGCTTAGAAACTTATTATATGCCAGAGGATGAAAGGGAAAAAGTCAATCAGGAGATTAGCGAAGCTCAAAGGAAGCAGCGACAATCATTTTTGGTAGAAGTAAAGGTTGACAAAACAGGCCATGCTGTGCCTGTGAGTTTGTGGGTGCGCGATCGTAATTATCGATTTTAGCTGATATCTCGCACCATTGTCAGCAACAGGCAAGATGCCTGTTCCACAAGAAAATTTATATTTTGTGGAACAGGCATCTTGCCTGTTCCTAAACAAGTAATTGAGAACGGTGCAATATATGAGTTTTAGCCAATCAGGCCAAAAGGTCGATCGGTCTTTTGCCCTGGTTTTGAGTATTTTGGCTTAGGGAGGGGGCGGAGGTTGGGCGATACCCTACCGCAACGGGCCCGCAGGCGCGATCGGGATACCTTCGCTCGCGCGGACATTTCAATTGCCGACAACCCAGAAGAATCTATTAAGATATATAAGACTTGTGCAAATCTTGCCAGTTCAAGAGCGCAAGTCATGACTCTACTGGAGCTTCTCATGTTAGCCGAGCTAATCTCAGCCAGACGAATACTCAAGACCAAACTCCTCGACTTCTTAGGACTTCCCGAAAATTGCCAAGACCAAACCGATCATCTCGTCAACCGAATTGTATCCCTCCTGGAAGAAAATCCAGCCGAACAAGAAAGATTTTGGGAGACATTCAAAAGTGAATTAGCCGTCGATCCCGTTGAATTAGAAACAATACTCAAGTGTTCGCCCGCAGAACGCCAGCAGTGGATTGAACAAGACAAACTCCCTATTTTAGAATACCGCTCTTTCCGCAAATCAGGAATCCATCTAGAATATCCCGTTCACGACCGAAGATTCATCTTAAGTCTAACGCCAACCGATATTAATAATTGGCGCAAAGAACCCAAAGGGCTGATTAAAAATAATCACCAAATACCCACCCCAATCAATACAGAAAAGCCTGAAGAAAACGAACAATCACGACTAGCTTTTAGTTCCGAGTGGGAAAAAATCATTGCCGACTGGAAAGAACAAGGTTCTGCGGAAATTTCAGCAACCTTCCAGCTAGCTTACTGGACAGTGTGGGCGTCGCGGTGGGCCAAAGAAAATCAGCTTAACAGCTTTAAAGCAATTAATAAATATAAGGAAGTCTACGAAACTCACCAGCAGGAATGGTACCAGCGAAAAAATCAAGCAGTCAAGTTACTGATTGAAATGCCCTACGCCATGCTTTACTTCTACCGTCCGGCGGATTCTGACAAATTATATCTCGAACTGTGCGACGACCACCAGGAAATGATGAAAGATGGCTACTTTTGGGATAAGTGGGATTTTTTCTATCAGAACCGCAAACTTGTAAATAAGTGCCGCGAATGTGTGTACTGCGAAACCAAAGATTATTACTCGCTTTACTATCTCGAAATCAAAAGCGACAAGTTTCCCGACTTTAGCTTTTCTTTCCACACGCCGTACACCATCGGCAGAAAATTTTTGCCGCATCCAGAAACGCTACCTTATGTAGACCACGTTGAACAGGACGGCATTTTTCGCTTTGGCCGCCCGCTGCTGGAACAAGAGAAAGCTATTCACACAGAAAAGGATGTATTGCTAAAGTTTGAGGCGGCTTTGGCAGAAGCGAAAAAGTTTGTTTAGTCATTAGTCATTAGTCATTAGTCATTAGTTGACAAGTATAGTAAGATGCGCGCGCCGACCTCAGAAACCTGGTTTCTCCCGATATTTATCGTCACTCAACCCAAAATTCGTAGAAACCCGGTTTCTTCCCCGCGCACTAATGACAACTGTCAACTGACAACTGTCAACTGACTTTTGAACTTGGATTACTTGAATGCTGCCGTCAGCATAAAGTTTTGGTTGTGGAGTTCCTTCGGAATTGTACGATCGCCATCCCACCTCTGCCAACAAACTCCCCAAGTCAGTTTCAGTCTCAAACAACCACAAAAATACAGCCAACCCTGACCTAAATACCGGATTTGTATGCAGAGGAAAATCTACCCAAATGAATAGACCACCGGACTTGACCGCGCGGTATACTTCCTGAAAGATTGTCGCAATTGCGCCAGTTGCATTTCGTGCATCGCAACGCTGCTGTGTACTCCTGTCAAACTGACAGTCGGCAAAAGCTTCTAAATAATAATTGGCTGATGGTACATTTTTCCTTGGCCGTTGTGACCCAAACGAGCATTGCCGCCTACGCTCAAAGCAGCCAGAGGTGCGATCGCAATCCTAGAGACACTGATACCGATAACTTAAATCTCTAAAAATTGTTGCTATAGTCAAAATTATGTATACCTTGCTATCGACTTAAGATATTATTAAGTTATATCATAAAGATAAGTAACAGAACTGAGACGATGGGAGAGCTGTAACCGCTATGGGTCGTGTGGGAGTATTGCTATTAAACTTGGGCGGGCCAGATCAAATCGAGGATGTCCGTCCTTTCCTGTTCAACTTGTTTGCTGACCCGGAAATCATTCGCATTCCGTTTCCGTGGATGCAAAAACCGCTCGCCTGGTTGATTTCGACCCTGCGCTTTCAAAAATCCCAGGAAAACTACCGCCAAATCGGTGGCGGCTCTCCTTTGCGGCGAATTACCGAGGAACAAGCCGCTTCCCTGCAAGAACTCTTGCAAGAAAAGGGACAAGATGCTCGAGTATACGTGGGGATGCGCTACTGGCATCCTTTTACCGAAGAGGCGATCGCCAAAATTAAGCGCGATCGCATCGAACACTTGACAATCTTGCCGCTGTATCCTCAATTTTCCATCAGCACCAGCGGTTCTAGCTTCCGGCAGCTAGAAGAAATGTGGGGCAAAGATCCTGCCCTCAAGGATATACAATATACCGCGATTCCTTCTTGGTATAAGCGGCCTGGTTACATTCAGGCAATGTCGGAATTGATAGCCCAACAACTAGACCACAATCCGAATCCCGATCGAGTTCACATCTTTTTCAGCGCCCACGGCGTCCCCCTCAGCTACGTAGAAGAGGCTGGAGACCCCTATCAGCGCGAGATTGAAGATTGCACTCGTCTGATTATGGAACATTTGGATCGATCGAACGAACACACTCTAGCTTATCAAAGTCGGGTTGGCCCGGTGGAATGGCTCAAACCTTACACCGAAGACGCCATAACCGAATTGGCAGAAAATGGAGTCCAAGATTTGTTGGTAGTTCCGATTAGTTTTGTTTCCGAACACATCGAGACTCTACAAGAAATTGACATGGAGTATCGAGAATTAGCAGAAGAATCGGGGATTGAGAATTTCTACCGAGTGCCCGCCCTGAATACTCATCCGGTGTTTATTGAAGCCTTGGCTGATTTAGTCATCGAGTCGATCGAATCTCCCAGCGTTAAATTCTCCGATGTTATACGCCCTTCCAAAAAAGTGAAAATGTACCCTCAAGAGCAGTGGGAGTGGGGCTTGACCACGGGGGCGGAAGTCTGGAACGGTCGTGTGGCGATGATTGGTTTTGTGGCACTATTGCTAGAGTTAATTACGGGTCAGGGCCCGCTACACTCGATCGGATTGCTTTAAATTGACAGTTGACAGTTGACAGTTGACAGTTGACTGTTGACTGTTCACTGTTGTTAAAAAGGACTAATGATATAAAATCCGTTGGTATCGGAATTATTCATCTCTCTCTTCTCTTCCTCTGCGCCCTCTGCGCCCTCTGCGGTTAAATCATTCCGAAACAACCGTAAACGATATGACTAATCACCAATAACTAATCAGCAATAACTAATCACTAACTAATCAGGATCGCGCTTGTGGCGGCGGGGATTTCCCCTGTCACCCGGTATTCCCTGACTTTTGTACCAGCGATACCACTCTTTTGAACTGCGAATTGCCAGCCACAGCAGGATCATAGCAACTAACCCTCCCTGTCGCGGTGCGTCAAAGGCAAACAAAACCAAGGAAATGCACAGAACATCTTGGAGGAAAATCACCCAAATCGGCAAACCCTGCAACCGGTAAAACCATCCCGCTTGTACCAGTTGCAGCACTAAAGCCAACAAACCTCCGACAATACCAATTATCCACAGCATCCAAGGGTGAGCAATAATTTCCTCGATCGAACTTACCTGAGCGATCGAAATTCCCATAATTGCTCCTACAATGGGGCTGAAAATAATTTGCACAATTTGCAGTACCCGCTGTCCTACAAAGGTTTTAGAAGCAAATAACTCTAACAGCGACCAACTCACCAAGATGGTGATAGCCACCTGGGGGGGAACCCCCGACAATAAAGGTATTTCCGACCAAAGTTTGTCAATCCGCAACAAACCAATTAACAGCAGGGGCAGGGCAATTCTCATACCCCCTGCCGCAGACGCAGAGAGTGCGGCTAGGAGTCCAACCATAATAATAATTCAGTTTCTAACGTCAGCTAAAGCCTCGATCTATTTCAGAATTTAATTCCCCTGATGGCTGCCAGTGATTTGAGCGATCGAACTCAAATTGCGGCTTGAGCTTAAATATCACCCTCTATTGTAAGTGTATCTGCTTAATCCTGCTTGGCACTGCGATATTGTCGATCGACACAAGGCAGTTTGTGAACAGTTAACCGTTGACAGTTGACAGAATTCAACCTGGATTGTGATTAAATTAAAATGTATAGGAAAACCAGTAGATCAGCCGAGACACTTAAAATTAAGATGTCAGCTATTCTTGCTTCTTCCCTCTGACTTCAAAATCTGACGGACACTAAATAATTAATCCGTGTATCCGTGTCAAAATCCGTGTCGTGCTTTCCTTCTTCCTTCCAATTATGTCTGAATCATTATTTGCCGATGCCAGCCGCCGATTAGAACGAGCCTTAAAATATGTGTCCCTTTCCGAGGATACGATCGAAAGGCTGAAACACCCCAAATCCAGTTTAATTGTATCGATTCCCGTGCGGATGGACGACGGTTCCCTGCGAATTTTCCAAGGTTATCGGGTGCGCTACGACAATACCAGAGGCCCGTCTAAAGGAGGAGTGCGCTATCATCCGGGAGTATCCCTTGATGAAGTGCAATCCTTAGCATTTTGGATGACGTTTAAATGTGCAGTTTTGAACTTGCCCTTTGGAGGAGCAAAGGGCGGAATTACTCTCAATCCCAAGGAATTGTCCAAACTGGAATTGGAACGGTTGAGCCGGGGCTATGTCGATGCGATCGCAGATTTCATCGGCCCCGATGTCGATATTCCCGCACCGGATGTCTACACCAATCCCATGATTATGGGTTGGATGATGGATCAGTACAACATTATTAAGCGGCAGCTTTCTCCAGCGGTGGTGACTGGAAAACCAGTGACAATTGGCGGCAGTTTGGGCAGAGATACGGCCACAGCAATGGGTGCTTTTTTTGTAATACAAACTATTCTACCCAAATTTGAGCTAACTCCTCAAGATACGACTGTAGCAGTACAAGGTTTTGGTAATGCAGGTGCAGAAATAGCAGAACTGCTCTGGAAAGCAGGTTACAAAGTTGTTGCTGTCAGCGATTCCCAAGGGGGAATTTATGCTAAACAAGGTCTGGACATCCCCAGTATTCGAGGATTTAAAGATTCTAACAAAGGTATCAAAGCTGTTTACTGCGAAGGTTCTGTTTGTAATATTATCGAACACGAAATCTTGACAAATGAGCAACTTTTAGCATTAGATGTAGACGTGCTGGTTCCAGCAGCTTTGGAGAATCAAATAACAGAAGCCAATGTTAATGATATTAAGGCTAAGTTTATTTTTGAAGTAGCTAACGGGCCGATTGATTCGGCTGCTGATTTGATTTTAGAAGCGAGGGGAATTCAGGTAATTCCTGATATTTTAGTCAATGCCGGAGGTGTAACGGTTAGTTATTTTGAGTGGGTGCAAAATCGCAGCGGGCTTTATTGGACGCTGGATGAAGTCAACCAGCGGTTAAAGCATAAAATGGTCGAAGAAACTGAGGCAATTTGGAAAAAATCTCAGGAATTGTCAGTTTCCATGAGAACTGCGGCTTACGTGTACGGGTTAAATCGACTCGGAGAAGCGATGAATGCGAAGGGAACGCGGGATTATTATGTGAATGGTTGAGGGAAGTGCGGTAAGATTGTGCGATCGTACAATCTTACCGCAGTTATTCGAGAAGACTGCAGTCTACGAACCGACTTGGCAAAACTTGGCTTTGAATTATTGGCAAATTTTAGGTTTGCACGCCGCAGTTTATTTGACCGCCACTTTGCTGCTTTAAAAGACGAAAGATGTTTTTAAATAGAGATTTTACATAGAGATAAATGATATTACTGTTGATTTGTGAGTAACTAGCTGCGTATACTATCTAATGTGAACGAGAACTTTAGCTTAGGTATTCCGCTTGCCTGTAAGCGACTTGTGATAATATCTACAACTGCTTTATATGACATATCATCTTTAGAACCAAATGGGATGCCTGCTTTCCATTTCCCATTTAAGGTGACAGTCAGTGTCGCAGGTACTATAAATCTTCGAGGCGATACATAGGCTTTGCTTGTATATCTTTCTTCTGCGTTTAGGTTTACTTTAGTAAAATCCGACAGGTAAGTTTCTAGCAGTAACCAAAACACTCTATCTACTGTGGCTGCCAAATAAACTTCTGGGAGATTCCAAAGAAATGGCTTGATAAAGACAGTCATTCTTGTATCTGCGATGTTGTCTATGTAATTATCATCTTTTGGTATGGACTCTAAATACTTGTTAACCCGATAAAGATTTAAGTCAAGACCGCGTTCCGTTAACAATGCCGTCATATATCCTTTCTTATCAGCAAGGTTAGCTAGCCGGACAAGAAGACCCGTCTTACTATCGCGTAGATTTCTGGTATCTGTTGGCAATACTTGCGGCTTACTTACTAGAGCGATTTCTTCATTAAATAGTAGTTTAACCAAATCTTGTTTATAAGGATATATTCGTTCTATTGCCTTGCGACAAAACTCATGATATGGATAATCTCGGTTGTCAGGAGCTAAAAATACCCCTGCTTCGCAGTTAAGTAAACACTTATTTTTTATAATAACTAAAGAAGCTTCATCCACAGCCCTCATATCTACATTAGCCAGTTTAGTTAACTCATAGTCTTGAATGTATTTTAATGCTTCTTGCCATATTCCACATACTTCTATAACGAAGCCATTAACTAATAATACTTTGACTGAATATTCAGCCCTGTTTTTGTATTTAGAAGACGACTCCCAGTTTTTTGAATAATTACTGCGCTTCCTAAAAATATTTCTGATGAAACGTATCGCTGAGTTCCCGCTTGTCCCGGTCGATAATTCGCTTACATTTATGCAAATATGTATCACAGTCAAAGGCAAAATAGCCTTCTTAACTCTCCCATTATCTCGCCAATACAGAGAATCTTCTATGAACTTCAGGTCTTGTTTTCGGGCTGATTCTACACCTAATATAAAACTGTAAGGGGCAAGGTTAGCTAGCGTTTCCCGTAAAAGTGTTTCTGTTGGACGTAATTTCTTAACCTTGACTTTAGTTCCATTCAACTGCGGGCTGTGCTGCTCAATACGCTCCTGTTCTGTAGCATCAAGTAGCGATTCAGGCACTAACTCGTAATAGATGGTAAACAGCTTTTTTCGTTGCTTTTGTAGTTGATCGAGTCTGTGGTGGCTGTCACCGGCCCAGCGGGTACGTAGATTCTTTGCTTTTCCTATGTACCAAATTATAAAATTTTCGTCTATAACGTAATATATTCCTGATAGTTCGGGAAGTATAGCTCTGTTCTTTAAACCGATATGGGGTAATTGCAGGATATCTTCGTCTACATTCATGTTTTTGTTCTATATTTGCTGCGACGTATTTCTATAGATCATATTCGCAAGTTCGCCAGCTAATGTCAATAGAGAGCGCAGTTTTTATTTAGCATTTTTGTACAACTCAAAAAAAGAAATCCCCAGGCTTTGGGGATTTCTCATAATTAAGCCGATCGCTAAATCTATTTAGTCTCCGGCATCAAACACTTATCAGAATCGCAGCCTGCCGGCCCCGAATCCATCATTTCACCTAAGTCATAGCGACTTAGTGCCGCGTGAAAAACATCAATTTCGCGGCGCGCTAAAGTCTCTTCCACCATCTTGGTGTAAATTTCCTTGGTCACTGGTTCAAAGGGCAGACGCGGGAAAGTTTCAAGAGCATCAAATCGAGCTAAAAGCGCTGCGGAAATGTAGCCTTCATCATCGCGAATCGCTTCATAAATTCGAGTGCCCAAACTTTCCACTTCATTTTCGCGCAGTTCAATCGTGGCCGAAGTGTTATGTCTGACATAGAACTTTTGCACTTGCATATAAAAGTCCATTTGTGCCGCCGCTGAGAACTTGTTAATGTCAATTTCATCAGCACCGGGCAAGTCAGCCCAACTTACCGCTACAGGTATTTCTACCAGCCATTCTGTACAGCGTTCATCGAAGGGATTGTTCAGCAAATTGCCGTTTTCATCCTTGTCAGATTGAGACGGAATCACGTTGTATCCGTAGTCGATGCAGGCGAGGGCTACGGGGTCGTTTTTGCCGAAAGTGATTCGGCGAATGAAACGCTGGGCTTTCGGCGGATGCCACCCCGGCGAAGCACCTGTCAGCAGAGATTTAGTACCCGATGGTTGAACGGTTGTGCAGCGATTTGGGCGTTTTAAGGAATGGCGATCGCAATAATCCCATACTACCCGATCGACAATCTCGCGCCAACCACTCAAATACTCTTCTTCCCGCTGTTTAAAAGCGATTCCTTGCGGAGTTTGCGGGCGGCCTTCCACCCACCAGCGCAGCCACTCAACGCCAAAAGCATGAACGAAGAAATCGAACAATCCCGTGAAAGATACGCCGACAATCGGGTCTAATTCGCGGCTGTATTGATAGCGGGGTTCAAGAAATGTGTGATTGAGAAGTACCGCGACAGATAGAGCCGCAGCCTTGAAAGCTTCCTCCTGTTCTTTGAAATTGTAAGGGTCAATTTGATTGAGGTGAACCTCCGCCAAATTACAGTTTCCAGTTAGGGTATTTCCGAAAACTCCCTTATGAAACTCTGGTTCGTTGAAGCAGTAAGTATCGTGCAATCCTGGTAATTCTTCGACACTTCTGACGACTTGCCATTTACCTTTGTGTTTAGCATGCGTCCCTTTGCTCACATCTAACCGCTGACAAGGAATTTCACCACAGTCAGTAATTTGCAAGTAATACAAATCCCGACTTCGGACGCCGTAATTAGTAATTGACCCTTGATGAGCGCAAAGATTTAGCGACGAACGAATACCACATTTGGTCAAAAGTAACTGAACTCTGAAAGCGCGATCGCGGTCAGAAATATAAATTCTGATACCATTACTGTGGGTATTCGAGCCGTCCGTATCAGCTAATCCAGCAATAAAATGTAAAATTGCTTGCCGATTCCAGCTCGCAATTACATTTAGTGCTTCTGGGTTAACTTTCAAACTTTTCAGCAACTCTCCAGAAAAGCTCAAGTTAGTTACATCGGTAAAAGCAGGTAAATAGTCATAGCTTCTTTCTGGAGACTTATTTCCTGCTACTGATAATGCCATTTTCTGTTCGTAAAGTCGAACTTTCGCATTGTCATTTTGGTCTGTAGTTCCATCTCCTACAGCCACCCCCAAAGTGTAAGCATAACTTGAATCGATATTCAAGCCATCTTCATACTGAATTGTAAAAGGTTCAGTATGAATGCTATATCGACTTGTATCCATCAAGTCTTTGGTTTGAACTTCTTGGTAAACTTTACCAAAGCGATCCTTGACAAAGAAACGATGATATTCTGTGGCATCCAGATAAGTACCATCAGCAAACTTTACACGATAAAGTTTGCGTCGCCCGCCATTGGTATCACTCGCTGTCTGAAATGGTGTGACTGAGCTCCATCTTTTACCATTCCAAATCTCGATTTCATTCCCAACAACGTCCTTTATTTTATGCAGTCCGTCTCTAGTAATTAGCAGAGTGTCGCCACTGACACAATGAAAATTAGAGCCGATGATTTCACCACACGGGTTTAAGCCCATACGGACTAACCGATGCTCTAACTCGCCAGCAGTCATATTAGGATGGCGTTCCTGCAACCACTCTTTAGCTTTTCCTTCGTCGTAAGCTTTCAAAAATTCAAGTTTAAGACTCGGTGTTGAAAGTAAATCAACGTTAGATCGAGCTACAGCTTCGCCGGCCCATTGAATCGCACCTTCGCCGCTATAATACTGTTTGCGGACAGCATCAATACATTCTTCTAGTGTAGGTTTGGTATGGAAAACTCGCGTATGGTTGGCCATCCGAAGGGCATCGCGTTCTGGATCTATTCTCCAGTTGCCGCTTTCATCTTGTTGCCACAGATTATTTTTAGCATTTGCCCCTAGTTCGTCATCGAAAGAAAACTGACGAATTCCCGCGCTTCGACGAATGTTGCCGGCGACGATCGTGACCGCAGCTTCATCTATCAACACGCAGCATTCAACTGAATTTAACTGCCGCCCTAAAGCTTTATTCAAAATTGCGGCGCAGCGCTGATAAAGGTCGGGCAATTTCACCGGATTTGCTACTCCGCCAAAACCTTTTAAAGGTTCTCCCACCGGGCGAACATCGCTCAAATCGATGAATACTTGAACTTCTCCTGCAAATCTTTCATCTGTGGATAATTCCAGCAAATTTTGATAGGATTGTACCCAACCTTGACGAGAATCTCCGACATAAATAGTTGCGGTTTTTTCGGCTATTTTTACTTCTGTTTCTTGACGGCGCGACTGGGCGGGTGTAGAGCCGATTTCGCCTTGCATGGTTAGGGTTAAACGGTTGCGAATCGGCGGCAGTTGGTTGATATATTGTGGTTCCAAGACTGCGCCGGTGCCGCAGCCCATCATTGCCAAATCCATTAACAAACCAAAGGAACGCCAGTCGAGAATATTTGTTGAGGAACAATTATATGCCCCGGAAAAATTCTCTGGTTGTTCGATCCATTTGCTGCCGCCTACCCACAGCCAGCGGCCTGAAGCGAGGGTTTTGAGCTGGTTTTGCATCCGGTGCAGCAGTTGTGTTTCTTCGGGGGTGAGGTTTCCCAGCTTTTGCAGCCCCTTGACAGTTCGATCGCACACTTCCTCCCAAGTCTCCCTTCCCGTCTCGGTACGGCGGCTGTAAGTCCTAAAAAATACGGGATTGGCGGCGGGTGCTGTTTCGGGGAAATCGGACAGGTTGCGTTTCTCGCTGGCACTCGATCGCTCTAATTCTCTAACCATAGGTTGTGTACTGACGTGTCGGAATAAATCAACAGACTACGAATATACAACAGGATTCAGATTTAGGGTAAAAGGTTAATATATTTGACAATTTGCACTAGATATGGGGCACAGAACTGTACAAACTCGATCGGGCGATCGGCTCAAAACTTGACAAAAAAACCCGATTTCTTCCTGAAACCGGGTGAATCGCAAATCTTGTCAATTGTCAATCCTTTGTCAATAAAAACTCAATATTGGGTAACAGCGGGTCTTGAACAACCCCCACGCCGTTAAAGCCCCAACGTTCGAGTAGCTTTTTTACCTGAGAACCGGAAATCGATTCTACTCCGAATCGATCGGCAACATCAGCAGCGTGGGCATTGAGATAGCTCAAAGCGTCATAGTCTTCGCGAAACATCAGCAGGTAACTCACTGCCGAATCTGGATTGGGATTCGCCGACAGATACTTGCCGTCACTGCGGGAACGTAGCAAGTAAAAAACTTGAGATAACATTTTATCTTGTTTGTCAAAATAATAGATTAACTCAAATTGGGCATTGGGAATCGGGAATCGGGAATTGGGCATTGGTAAATTAAAAAAGTTTAATTATTTTTCTTCCTTCTTCCTTCTTCCTTCTTCCTTATTCCTTCCCCTATTTAAATCAAAGTCAGTGCTAAACCTTTAATCCCTCGCCCGTCACCAATTTGACCGACAATCGAAGCTTGACCGGTCGTCAAATTGATATTGTATAGGCTGGAAACTCCGCCAACCTCGATCGCAGCCAAAGCCGTCTCGTTACCGCCAACACTCCTGACATCAAAGCCGAGAACGGTACCAGCATCAATGCCCAAAGATCCGATCGTATTCAACACCCCATTATTCGGCGGATCTTGCCGCACCAAAACATCTAAATTGGTGTCAATTGCAAACAGCGTTGTCGAATTTGCCCCTGCAAAGTTATTCACATACGCCGCAGCAGCAGCAGCGCCGGGATTGCCAAAATTACGATCGCCCGCAGCATAAGCCAAATTCGCATCGAGTTGAATTCCCCCCGTCAGCGTGTCAAAATCGACAATTGCCCCCGTATCCGGGTTGAGGCGGGCGTTTTGACCGGCTTGATTGACAAACCGAATTCGATCGACTGTCGGATTGAAATCAAAACCCGCAGCCCCCGGAGTTAGGGGAACAGCAAACTGCCCGCTACCGACTGCACTTGCAGCCCCAGTAACTGGATTGATCGCGTACAAGCGATTGCTAGAACCCACACCGTATAGCACACCGTTAGCGGGGCGAAAATCAATTCCCAGCAAACTTTCTCCCGGCTGCAACCCTGTAACTGCCACGTCGCTGAGAATCGCCCGCGGTGCCGCTTCGTTAAAACCGACAATTGTTTCAGCGCCATTTCTAACAGTTAAAGCGTAAGCTGTAGGCAAAGGCAAAGCCAAACCGTTAATCTGTCTCCCGTCGGCAATTTGACCGACAAAGGAAGCTTGACCGCTACTTAAATTAATATTGTACAAGCCGGAAATACCACCAACTTCCAGCGCCGCCACTGCCACCTCGCGGCCGCCAATACTCCTGATATCAAAGCCGAGAACGCTATTCGCATCAACTCCCAAAGATCCGATCGTATTCAACCCTCCATTATTCGGCGGATCTTGTCGAACCAAAACATCGAAATCGCTGTCAATTACAAACAGGGTTGTCGAAGTTCCCCCGGCAAAGTTGTTCACATACGCAGCCCCTGCCGCCGCTGGATTTGACCCAAAATTGCGATCGCCCGCAACATAAGCCAAATTCCCGTCGAGTTGAATTCCCCCCGCCAGCGTGTCAAAATCCACAAGTGCCCCGTTATCCGGGTTGAGGCGGGCGTTTTGATCGGCTTGATTGACAAACCGAATTCGATCAACTGTCGGATTGAAATCAAAACCCGCAGCCCCCGCAGTTAGAGGAACAGCAAACTGCCCGTTACCGACTGGACTTGCTTCCCCAGTCATCGGATTGACAGTATACAAGCGATTGCTAGAACCCACACCGTAAAGTCTGCCGTTAGCCGGTCGATAATCAATTCCCAGCAAACTTTCTCCCGCTTGCAATCCAGTCACGGGCAAATCTGAGATCACACTTCCGGGATTGGAAAGACTAAAACCGACAATCCGATTAGCAGGAGTTAAAGCATAAGCCGTTGTCCGCGCTGGAGGCGGGGGGCTGGGAACAACGCTGCCAATATTATTAGTGAAACTTGCCTGGTTAATTGCACTTTGCCTCACCCCTCTGAGAGTAGCGAGAAATTCTCCTGTTACCCGGTCTTGAATAACAGTATCGTTTCCAGCTTCCAGAATATTTAAGTCGCTAAAACTGACACCTTCGCCCAAACCGATTAAATCTGTACCTGGTACAAAATCGGCGATCAGGTCAGCATTTGCCAAACTAACACCGCCGCTGGTACGGTTCGGGTCAGCCTCCGCGTAGCGCCTCAAAACAAATAGGTCTGCCCCGTCTCCGCCTATCAGGACATCAGTATCTCTATCCCCGGACAAAACATCATTGCCGGAGTTGCCTGATATGGAATCGCTGCCTTTTCCGCCCACTAAAAAATCGTTACCTTCTCCGCCGTTAATAGTGTCGTTCTCTAAATCTCCAAAGAGCGAATCTTGACCTAAATTGCCCTCAATTAAATCGCTTTGTTTCCCGCCATAAATGCTGTCATTACCAGAGTTTCCGGCAATGGTGTCATTGCCCATCAAACCAAAAATCAGGTCATCTTCTGGAGTTCCTGCTAGCAAGTTTGCTTGTGCGGTGTCTCTAATTTCGGCCATTTTCTAATCACCCTCTAAATTTGATACTTCTGTTGCCTAACGGCGGTGGTATTCTCAGTCAAAATATCACAAATTCGCACTTTTAGGAGAGTTTTTCTTATTTTCTACTGTAGGGGTGGGTTGCCAGAAAAGTATTACACGCAGCTAAAATGATATATAAACCCGCCCCCCGATTCAAAGAAACTTACTCCTAAAGACAGATTACTTAGCCGTATTTTATAGTTATATGTCTAGCTGGCGGGCGATCGCAGCTCAACTGCAAACAGGCAAGCTGAAATTGTTAGCGGTGCGAACCTATGAAATTCTGTACTGCGTTCATTAGTAATATACGCTGACTCTCTAATTTTGGATCTGTCCAGTTAGAAAATATTTTTCAACTTTAATCTTAAAGCCTGCTAAGGTGGGCTTTGTCTGTGTAGCGGCCACTACCATCGCTCAATATATCGCTCAATATAAAGCGGATTATCAATGCAGAATTGGCATAATAAGTTAGTTGAACAGTCGTTTTCAGACGACTAAGCTTTCAGGCAGGGGTTTAAATCCCTGCCTGAATCGGAGTTTCATGTTTAATCTTTTCCCCAGCTTTTTCAAGCTTTCAGCAGTGCTTTAGAAGCTGATTCCCCTGCGAGTCTCAGTTGCGATCGCAATTTGAGATTCAGCAACACCAAGACACTCCACTGACTCAGTATGGAGAGCAAAATCGTATTTCCTGACGCTGCCAGAGACGACGAAGACCAAAAGCCACCAAATGTTGAACACAACCACAAAAGAGGAGCTTTTTCAGGGGTGAGCAAGAGCATAGATAAAATCAGAGGCGGCAACAAGATAGCGCCACCGACTGTGCAGGCAGCCCAAATTTCCTGATTTCGGGTTTTGGTAAATAGGAATAGTTGGGTGATGGCTGCGTAAATTAGGATAAGATTCAGACAGCCAATTACACCACAAAATCCCTTGATCTCAGGTTTTTCCAACAGCGCCCAAGGTGTTAAAATTATTACTGAGCTGAGAAAGTTGATCGCGATTGCAACTACAGCCGGGCTTTTATCGCTCCAAATTAAATCGAGTAGTGGGTAGCGCCGCCAAAGCTTCTGATTGCTGGGAACGATTTGTTTCCGATACCTCGCCCAATCGTACAATGATTGTCTGTCAGATGTTAAAGCTGCAATTAAAGCCAAGAACATCACCAAATTCAAGATAAGTAAACAGATGAGATTAGCGTTGTCTGGGGTGTCTGATTGGAGTGCAAACCCTAAAAATATTACCTGACAGCAGATAACTAGCAAATAACTTTGCCGCTTGCTCAAAACTGTAGCACTGGGATTTGGAAAGCGGCGCTGCCATCCCTGCCACATCCAGTAGGTTCCTGTACCACAAACCAAGAGAGACAAGGCAATTCCACTCGCAATATTTGTACCCACTGGTGAGTAAAACCATTGCAACTTGTCTAAGTTTTCAACTAACGAATCGAAATCAGTTTTATCAACTAGAAAAAGCTGATATCTCAGCATAGCAAGGGGAGACAAAAAATGTAACACATCCCAAGCAGCTCGCGTCAGGGGGAGACCAGAAATCCCAAACACAACAAAAACCGTAGCGCTAGCTAACCAAGGTTGGAATCCTCCCAACCAACTGGTTGTCAATCCAAATAGCATCGCACTGCTGTAAAATAAAGCACAGCTAGCTGCAACCGCTATGTAGAAACATAAAATTTCATTCAGGGGTATTTGAGCAGCTAATCCAGCGTACAGGTGCAGGGGTACGGCCAGAATTGTTGCTAAATAAAGTAAAATTGGTACGCCAAGAATTTTGCCCAGAAAAATTGTTTTTGCTGACTGGGGACTGAGGCGAATAAAGTTGAGCGTCCCGCGGCGTTCCTCCTTGTCTAAGTCACTGACAAGTAGATAAGTCCCCGCTACTAATAAAGCTAAGACGCTCAATATGCTCAGCCAAATGAATATCTCTAGCCACCACATCCGCCAGTCAATGACAAAGTTGCCCAAGGCATCTCTGACGCACCCCTTAGAGGAATTGGCAGTCTCTAAAGCGCAAAATCTGTCAAAGATCGGGTAAGTCTGATTCCAATTAGCAGGGGGAACGGGTATCTGGGCGCTGTAATACATGAACAGCAGCAGTTGAGCGCTTAGGGAAAGGGCAGAGGCGATCGCCATATTGCCATTATTCAAGCGGCCTTTGATTTCTCGAAATAACTGGGGATTCCAGTTGCCTATTTTGTCTAGTAAGTGGAGTGTCATTGGTTATTGGTGATTAGGAATGGGTGACGACTCAGTTATAACTCACTGTTTATTCTGGGAAACAGGAAACGAGCAAATTAGGATGCTTGCTGGTGCCCCATCTTGAGGAAGATGGTTTCTAAGTCTTCTTGAGTGCAGTGGAATTCGGTTAGGGGAATGTTGGCCGCGACGAGTTCGCGTAATAAATTTGCGGCATCTTCCGGGCTTCCTGAAAAATCTACGCACACCTGTTGAGTTTCCGGGATTATTGCCCAATTTTCCACCCAAGGAAAGTTTTTTAATGCCGATGTTAGCGCTTCTAATTTATTTCCTAAAACCGACAGGAAAATTTGCTGGCGGCTGAGGCGTTTGTAAAGTTCTTGTAAAGGTGCGCTTTCGACCAGATATCCGAGTTCCATGATGCCGACCCAGGTACAAAGTTCGGCTAAGTCGCTGAGGACGTGAGATGATATGACTACGGTCATGCCGGCTTCTTGCAAAACTTTGATAATTTCGCGGAACTGCATTCGGGCGATCGGATCTAAGCCAGAAACGGGTTCGTCTAACAACAACAATAGCGGTTCGTGGATGATAGTTCTCCCCAAACTCAGGCGCTGTTTCATCCCCCGCGACAGGGTAGAAATTAAGCTGTTGCGCTTGTTGGTTAGTTGCACGAGTTCTAAAACGGAGTTGATTCGCTCTCGGCGGCGCGGTTGCTGGAGGTTGTAGAGTCGGGCAAAATAGTCTAAATAATCCCAAACAGTCAAGTCGTCGTAGAGGGGAAAGTCGTCGGGAAGAAAGCCGATGCGCTGTTTGAGAATCGGGTGCGATCGATCGCGCAATAACCTATCCCCGTTGATGTAAATTTCCCCTATAGTCGGTTCCTCAGCCGCCGCCAGCATTCGCAGCAAAGTAGTTTTGCCGGCACCGTTGGGGCCGATCAGTCCGCATACTTCGCCTGCTGCTACTTGCAAATCGATGTCATTGACGGCTATATGGCGATCGAATTGTTTCGTGAGTCCGCGAGTTTCTATTGCTAGTGGTTTTGCCATGTTTGGAGGGTGAATGAAATTTTATCGGTGCATTTCTGGGAATAATAGGAGTTATATCGAGTCCGATTGATTTGAGGGGATTATTCGTGGGGGAGGGCGGGTTTATTTAACCTGTCTGCAAACGTTTAAGCCTACTGGCGAACCCGCCCCTACAGCTAATGGAGAACGCTGCAATATCTCAGATAGATCCGATCCGTTCTTACAAACGCCATGTCTTGTAGGGGCAGGTTCACCGACAATAATTGCCGAAAACCGACAATCTCATAAACCTGCCCCCACTCGACGACAAATCGCTAATCTACCGCACAGGATATTACGCATCAACACCAAAGAAACCGGGTTTTTGTCGGTTTTGGGTGCTATAACTAAGTATTCCCAAAAAAAAAACCGTTTCCGATCGCCAGTGCGTAAGTCCCGATTGAAATAGATGCCTACAGCTAGCCTAGCTCGTTCTTGCAGGAATTGTCATCTCGTTTCTGAAATTAAAACAAAGACATTCTCGATCGCTGAATTTCTTGCTAGTATTAAGTCTTCCTTCTTCCCGATCGCTGATTCGGTATGACATCTGATACGCGCACCCTTTAATCCGTGTAGTGCCTTCCTTCTTCCTTCTGCTATATCAAGTCTGCACGGAAAATTCCTCTGGATCGATATCCCAATTTACCCAGCGAATTGCCTCCCTCGCTGATGTCAGGTCAGGCGGCACTCTCAAAGCGTGAATGAATCCCGTACTTGGACAAGTCATTTTTAACAAAATAATCGGCTCGACATCATAGGCGTCATCTATATCATCGGCGTCATCTATTTGTAATAGTGCATACTCCTGCCAACTATCTATTTGTTTTGCTGACAATTCTTGAATTATGCGAGCGTAACCAATTTCTTCAATTAACACTCGCCGAACTTCGGCATTATCTTCTGCTAAAATCCATTGGGATTGCCATTGATTTGGGTGTACTTTGCCATATTCTTCAGGCAATCTGACACCGTGATAATAATAAAAATTCCATCCATCCGCAAACTCAATGGCAGGTTCTCCTTCCGCGTGCAAGCGGTTTTGACTGTCAAAGCGCAGGTGGCGCGGGCGATCGCACACCGCGCAAAAGTTTTCAAAGGGAAATATAAAACCGCAATGCTCGAAAAGCAGCTTTTGGGAGCGAAGTATTTCTTGTGCTTTTTCCGAAATATTGACGCCGAATGAAGAGATATACCATTGAGTCAAATAGATTTCTTTAAAGAAACTCGTGGGGGCTACAGGGGATTTCAGGAATAACAAATGAAGGGGAAAAAAATTCCCCATCGTTCGTTGCGATCGCGCATAGCTGCCAACCAATTCGTTGATAAGCGAACTCAGTGTGCTGTCTGCTTCCGGCTCGCTCGTCATGCGATCGAGTTCATACTTCCACACGGCCGGACTTGCAAAGTCTCCCACAATCGATGGGGACATCCATTTCCCGTCTAGCTTTTTCCCCAATCTATTTCTACCCCCTTCGTTTGAGCAGTTTTGTGAATGGTCGTGTTTGAACAAGTTGAAGATTTGGAGACAAACATCGCGGGGACTGCTGCAAACAATAACTTCTGGTTCTTCTAAACCAATAGCGGCATAGGCAACTTTGACTGCTTCTGTGGCTTTTTGAGCATCAATTGGTCTAGTCGAGAGAGTAAGACGTTTCTGTGGGAGTTCGCCTAACAGGCACATAGCGGTAATTTGATTGTTGGCGAGATTCAGTGTTGTCAGATTAGTGAGCGATCGCAAGGCGTTGATGTCGGTAATTTCATTGCCGCACAGATACAGTGTTGTCAGATTGGTGAGCGATCGCAAGGCGCTGATGTCGGTAATTTCATTGTTTTTGAGACCCAGTGTTGTCAGATTGGTGAGCGAGCCGAGGATGCTGATGTTGGTAATCTGATTGTTGCCTAGATACAGTGTGGTCAGATTGGTGAGCGAGCCGAGGATGCTGATGTCGGTAATTTGATTGTCGCTGAGATTGAGTGTTGTCAGATTGGTGAGCGAGCCGAGGATGCTGATGTCGGTAATTTGATTGTCGCTGAGATTGAGTGTGGTCAGATTGGTGAGCGAGCCGAGGATGCTGATGTCGGTAATTTGATAGCACCAGAGATACAATGTTGTCAGATTGGTGAGCGAGCCGAGGATGCTGATATCGGTAATTTGATTGTTGCTGAGATTGAGTGTTGTCAGATTGGTGAGCGAGCCAAGGATGCTGATGTCGGTAATTTGATTGCGCCAGAGATCCAGTGTTGTCAGATTGGTGAGCGAGCCGAGGATGCTGATGTCGGTAATCTGATTGTTGCTGAGATTGAGTGTTGTCAGATTGGTGAGCGAGCCGAGGATGCTGATGTCGGTAATTTGATTGTCACTGAGAGACAGTGTGGTCAGATTGGTGAGCGAGCCGAGGAAGCTGATGTCGGTAATTTGATTGTTGCTGAGATACAGTGTTGTCAGATTGGTGAGCGAGCCGAGGATGCTGAAGTCGGTAATTCGCTTGCCCCTGAGAGACAGTGTGGTCAGATTGGTGAGCGAGCCGAAGAAGCTGATGTCGGTAATTTCATAGCAGTCGAGAGACAGTGTGGTCAGATTGGTGAGCGAGCCGAAGAAGCTGAAGTCGGTATTTTGATGGCCCCTGAGAGACAGTGTGGTCAGATTGGTGAGCGAGCCGAGGAAGCTGAAGTCGGTAATTTCATAGCAGTCGAGAGACAGTGTGGTCAGATTGGTGAGCGAGCCGAGGGAGCTGAGGTCGGTATTTTGATTGGTGCCGAGAGACAGGGATGTCATGCTTGAAAGTATCTGCTCCGCTGCTTGTGCGTCATCAGTGCCAGCCTTTTCTAACAACACTTTAACTGTGTACCTTGCCTCTTGTGAAAGGCTGTCAATATGCCTGCCCCAGTCCGCAAAGCGGCTAAAACTCATTGGCTCGTTTGGTTGTTGTTCAGACATAAAACACTCCTAGAGGAACAAAATTTGAGTGACAGTTGACATCTTCTCACTGAGTGAATTCTGTTATTTCAAATCTTCCAGCTTAATCCGAGGATCGACAGCTTTTAGCAGCAAATCTGCCAACAAATTCCCAACAATCAACATCGTCGCACCCATCATCAAACTCGCCATTACTAAATACAAATCTTGATTGTTCACCGCATCCAGAGTCAGCTTTCCCAAACCAGGCCAATTAAAGAAATATTCGGCAATAAACGCACCGCTCAACAAACTAGCAAACTCAAAACCCAATAGCGTAATCAACGGATTAACTGCATTCCGCAAAGCGTGAATGTAAATTACTCGATCGTCCGGCAAACCTTTAGCCCGTGCTGTTCGGATATAATCTTGACGCAGCACGTCTAACAATTGTCCGCGCATCAATCTTTGCAAACCAGCAAAACCAGTAACGCTGAGGGCGACAGTTGGCAAAATTAAGTGCCAGCCGTAATCGAGAATTTGACCCCACCAAGGTAAGTCCGCGTGGTCGATACTTGTCATTCCTCCGACGGGAAACAGAGGCGAAGTATTCTGAGCAAAAAATAGCAGCAGCAAAGCTGTGATAAAGCTCGGAAATCCCTGTCCCGTGTAGCTGACTACTTGTAGAACTCGATCGACTGTGCGGTTTTGATTGACGGCGGCGACAATTCCCAAGGGAATCGCGATCGCCCAAGTTACAATCAAAGATGCGATCGCCATCAATAACGTCGCCGGTACCCGTTCCCACAGCAGCGAAGCTACCGATCGCTGATACACAAAACTCGTGCCAAAATTCCCCCGCGTCACAATTTGTTGCAGCCACAGCCAATACTGCACAATAGCTGGTTTATCTAAGCCGAACTGCTGTTCGAGTTGCTTGAGTGTCTCCGGCGAAATCTTGGGATTTTGGCTCAAAGTATCCAAGTAATTTCCCGGTGCTAGCTCAATAATTGCAAAACAAAGCATCGATGCCAAAAATAGGGTTAAAAGTGCCTGCAACAGTCGCTTGAAAACATAAGTAAATGTCTCGCTGCTAAACAGAGAATTCAACCTTCGCCAATTTCGATTAGATTTAATAGAAGTCATAGGATTTTAGTTTTTAGTTTTTAGTTTTTAGTTTTGAATAATTGTGAATGATATTAATTCCGGTTGCATCGGAATGATTTAACCACAGAGAACGCAGAGATCGCAGAGAAAGAGAAGAGAGAGATTAATAATTCCGATGCAAAGGTCAAGGCTATTATTTGTCAGTAGTTTTTACTCAGCAGTCAACAGTCAACAGTCAACTGTCAACTGTCAACAGTCAACAGTTAACTAACTAATACTCCACTAGCGTGACGATCGGCACATCGGGCAATTTCTGCCTGCCGCCCAAGGCCTGCAATTCAATGATAAAAGCAAAACCGACAAGCTCGCAGCCAGCTTGCTCTAACAATTTAGCCGTCGCCGCCGCTGTTCCGCCAGTGGCGATTAAATCGTCCACAATCAGCACCCGGCTGCCGGATGTCATCGCATCTCGGTGCATCTCCAGTCGATCGACACCGTACTCCAACTCATACTCAGCAAAATGAACCGCACCTGGCAGTTTCCCTGGTTTGCGGACAGGAATAAAGCCTATTCCCATTTTATAAGCCAACGGCGCGCCAAAGATGAAGCCCCGCGATTCCATGCCCACCACATAGTCAACAGACATTGCAGAGCATTTTTCCGCTAAGCTGTCAATGGTGTAGCTGAGCCCTTGCGGGTCGCGCAGCAAAGTTGTAATGTCTCGAAACAGAATTCCCGGCTTCGGGAAATCAGGAATGTCGCGAATCAGAGATTTGAGATCCATAAGCTTGCAGAGCGGCGTTGAGGGTAACGAGGCATCAAAAATGCTACAATGATAACGTCAAAATTGAAAAATTAAAAAATAAAAATTAAAACTAAGAGCTTTTTTAATTTTTATTCTTTAATTGCTTAATCCTTTACGTACTATGTAAACAAATGTCATAATTCCCTAACAATAGGGTTGAATATCAACATTTGTCACCCTATGATCTAAAGTCAAAAATCTAATATCTAAAATCCAATGATTAAGTTGGCAGCACGAGTGGGTGAGGTTCCTCCTTCTATAACCTTGGCGATCGCCGCTAAGGCTAAAGCCATGAAGGCCGAAGGGATTGATGTCTGTAGTTTGAGTACGGGAGAACCCGACTTTGATACGCCCGAACACATTAAAGCAGCGGCAAAACAAGCTTTAGACGCGGGGAAGACTAAGTACGGCCCTGTGGCTGGGGAACCGCAGCTAAAAGCTGCGATCGCCCGCAAACTCCGCGATGACAACAATCTCAACTATCAACCGGAAAATATTATTGTCACCAACGGCGGCAAGCATTCGCTCTACAATCTGATGATGGCTCTGATCGATCCGGGGGATGAAGTAATTATTCCGGCTCCCTACTGGTTGAGCTACCCAGAAATGGTGAAACTCGCTAGCGGCAAGCCAGTAATTGTACGGACTGATGCTTCTACAGGATATAAAATTACACCGGAACAACTGAGTAAAGCGATTACTCCCAAAACCAAGTTATTTGTACTGAATTCGCCTTCTAACCCGACGGGAATGGTGTATACTCCGGCGGAAATCAAAGCATTGGCCGAGGTGATAGTCGATCGAGATATTTTAGTCGTTGCTGACGAGATTTACGAAAAAATTATATATGACGGCGCCCAACACGTCAGCATCGGTTCCCTGGGCAAAGAAATCTTCGATCGCACCCTGATCAGCAGCGGTTTTGCTAAAGCTTACTCGATGACAGGCTGGCGAGTCGGTTATTTGGCCGGGCCGATTGAATTAATCAAAGCCACCAGCACCATTCAAGGTCACAGTACCTCAAATGTGTGTACCTTTGCACAGTACGGCGCGATCGCAGCTTTGGAAAGCAGTCAAGAGTCTGTCGAAACAATGCGTCTAGCTTTTGCCGAAAGGCGTCAGGTAATATTTGAATTACTCGATGCTATCCCTGGAATTAGCTGTATTAAACCAGACGGTGCTTTCTATATGTTTGTCAACATCAGCAAGACTGGAATGAATTCTCTGGAATTTTGCGACGCTTTCTTAGAACAGCAGCAAGTAGCAGTGATTCCGGGGATTGCTTTTGGTGCAGACGACCACATTCGTTTGTCTTACGCCACCGATTTAGGCACAATTAAAAAAGCCGTAGAAAGGCTCGATAAATTTGTCCGCAGTATCTAAAAATTAGTTAGTAGTCATTAGTCATTAGTCATTAGTCATTAGTCATTAGTCATTTGTTATTTGTTCTTGGTAGCAACTGACTAATTACCGATCGCTGTTGACTATTGACTGTTGACTGACTACTGCTGACTGTTGACTAATACCAATTTTAAAAAGTCTTGCTACAGTAATTCTCTTATATAAATTATCCTTCATTCGCTCTCACTACCGGCCGGACACGGCAGTGCCGTTTCCCTACAGACGATAGCTGATAATTTATATGTAGGACTATTGCTGAGCAATGACTGCTGACTGCTGACTAATGACTAATGACCAATGACTAATGACTAATAACTAAAGCTGTTTAGTCATAATCTCTTTGAGCAAATCCAGCCCCTTCTTAACTCGCCGAGAAACAGTCACCGCACTGATACCCAAGCGTTCAGCGGTTTCCTTCTGCGTCAAATCGTAGAGAAAAACAAACTCCAATATCTCGCGAGTCCGTTGTTCCAACATCGCCAAAGCTTGCTGTACGCGAATTTGATCCTCTTGCGCCAACTGAAAACTCCGATACTTGCTATCGGGCACCAATTCTCCCAGACAAGTCGCCCCCTCATCTTCATCTTGCATCGGCGCGTCCAAACTCAGAGGCGATCTGTTGAGATGGGCCAACTTAATTTCTTGCCATTCTTGTACAGAAACCTCAAGGGCTGCTGCTACTTCAGCATCCGTAGGTTTGCGGTTTAACTGCACTTGCAAATCCTTGATCGCGGCTACAGATTTGCGCTCCAGGGACTGCCAGTGGCGGGGAAATCGCACCGAAGGGCTTTTGTCGCGCAAGTAGTGTTGAATTTCGCCCCGTATGTAGGGAATTGCAAAGGAACTAAAAGCGTGTCCCTTGGCGATATCAAACCGCTCGATCGCCCTGATCAACCCAATACATCCGACTTGCAGCAAATCGTCGTAGCTTTCACCGCACTGGTTGATCCAGTGGTAAACTTCTTTTCTGACCAGTCCAATATTCAGTTTAACTAACTGATTGCGGATTTCATTCGATCCAGAAAGTTGGTACTCGCGCAACAATTGCAAATTTTCGCTTTTTAGCTCGTTCGGCACTGTGGTAGACATGGTGACATAAGGGTTGGTAGAGCAGAGGACTGAGGTTGCTTTATATCTAGTTTCCAATCTAGTCTAAAAAAACTCACTTTTAGGTAGTGTAATCCTAGCACTTAATCGGTGTGATAGCGGACACACCCGTTTAACTTTCGGTAAGGTGCAGGGATTTAGCTGAATTATCCGAAGGTTTTCCGCATAAGGCAGAACTTTATCAGGTAGAAGACCTTCGACACAAGCCCGAATTAAACCGGGATTTTTCCCAAGTATATTATAATCTGAAAGCGGTTTGAATACAATACTTTAATTAATTAAAAATCCCAACTTAATAACTTGCGAATGACCACAATTCAACCATAAATTTAGTCATTAGTCAACAGTCCTAAGTTATATTGCTCAAGACTGTTGGCTAATGAAGGGCGAGCAGGAGCTTTACGGCCAGAAACTGCTCAAGTTCGATCGATCTTGAAAGCCAATTTTATGGCACAGAAGGCTCAATGCGAGCGTAAAACAAACCCCGAATTTTCACGTCCAGAGCCGGTCTAGCTCCCAAATCCGTATCAGAAGGCTGCGTGCTCTCAAAAATCCCGCCAACTTCGCCAGTGGCGCTGTTGACTTTAGCAACTTGGAGAGAAATTTTGCCTGCCTTAGTGCGGGTGTCAGCTACCTTAACATTAGCCCGCACACGTTTGGAATTGTCAGTAGCCGGAAGCGCTACAGCATTGTCATAGCCAGTCGATACCCCACGACCTTTAGGGTCTAAAAAGCCTGCGCTGCGGTAAGAAGGAACGTTAAACTCGCCTCTCAAATCGGTGGAAGTATTGATAGCAACTACTCCGGGTTCGGAACTAGCTACCAGTTCTTTAATGGTAAACAAGAAAGGTACTTGCTCTCCGCCCGGTAATTGAATCGTAATAGCTTGAAAATCCAAGCCGTCTTCTTCTGTGAAAGTCAGAGTTCCATCAGTACCGACCTTGAGCGTACCTTGAACTTGGTCAATGCTCGACGTGAACCGGGTCAGCAATTTACCAGGCACAAATTCCGCCTCTTGGCGTTTGTTTGCTGGTTCTTCCTTCACAAAATAAGTTGTGGGCTGCAAACACAAACCAGTCAGTTTATAGGTTCCGCCCGCTTCGATGGGGATCGATCCCCTAGAAGTTTCTGCCAAGCTAGGGCAGTTATTAGCCAAGCCAGTACCTCTAATCTCGTCGTAGGTGAGCAACTCGGTAGTCGCCACCGTCGTGTCAGGAGCAGAAGAACAAGCAACCAGCGCACTCATGCAAAAAGCTAAAAGTGCAACAATTAAAGCACGATATTTCATTGCAAACCTCAATATCCAACATCGGATTATATTAAGAAAAAGCCCTACTTCGAGCAAAATATAATTGCCCGCCGGCAGGCTAGGCCAGCGCTTAGGGCAGCATTTAGATCCAGATCGCTCGCTTCACAGACACCGGCATTGACTCAAAAAATCAAGCTAGTGCGCCGTGAAAATAAGCATGAACTTATGATTTCTCAATCATGTTCCGATCGCAGCCCAATACACATGGTACGACGGGTTGTGCTCTTTTCCTGACTTGGACTGCAAATTAATATTGCTTAAGTCAACCTACTTAAGTTACTTTGCTTATGACCCCGAATGGCGATCGCGACTAGCTCGATTAGTCGGTTGACCAAAAGGCTGGGGACAAAGGCCTTGTAGATTTCAAAGGAAGCAGCAGTATGGACAACGGCAAAGATTTAGAGTCAGAAAAGTTGCAGTCTCAAATGCAATCGCTGACAGAGGCGATTCGGACTTTAGCCGAAAGTTGTCAGGGAGACAGTCTGCTGCTTTTGGCCCTGCTGCGGAGGCTGGAAGCTTCGCACCGGGAAATTCGGGACGGTTTGTTTCAAGCGTCTTTTCCCGACAACCGCCAAGCACTTTACAAACTGCTCAGGAATATTGAAGCCAATGGCGGCTGGCCTTACATCCACCGCATGAAACTTCGATCGCTCTTGGGGTACAGCCAACAATTATCTCCTCTAGAAGATTCTCCAGCCGAGTCGCCACAAGACTCGGCCGAAACTCCCCAGGACGTTAAATAGTTATGAGTGATGAGTTTAGTGAGTTTTACATTAACTCATAACTCATCACTGATCTGCGCGATCGCACCTAGAACCCGAAAGGTGTAGGAGGTAAGGGTAGCGGGTTCGGCACCGTCGGGAATATCGGCGTCGGGCCGGGCATGGGCAATAATAGTCCGGGAGTCGGAGTCGGGGGGATCGAACTAATTGATAGCAGAGGCGAATCAGGCACGCTAACTGTCGGGGGAATCGGAATCCTCGAAGCAGTCGGCGTCGGAGTTGGAGCCGGAGTCGGACTCGGAGTTGGAGTAGGAGGCGGAGTTGGAGTAGGAGGCGGAGTTGGAGTAGGAGGCGGAGTTGGAGTAGGAGGCGGAGTTGGAGTAGGAGACGGAGTTGGACTTGACTCTGTAGTTGCAGTTGCAGGTTGAGTTGGATCTGTATTTGTGCTTGTAACTGTAGTTGTAGTTGTAGTGGTAATGGTGGTTGGCCTGGTAGTAACCGTCCCAGTCACAGCGATAAAATCATTCGCCTCGATCAGCGCCGCCGGAGTGTCGATCAAAATTGCTAAAAGCTTGCCGTCGAGCGTAGTAATTACTGTATCCCTGACATTGGCACCGTTACCTTGCCGAACTTGCAGTTGAGCGAAAGATAAATTGCTCGGCAGTCCAAAGAAATCCTCTGTGTCATTGTAATCAGTAATTAAAGCCAAACTGCCAGGCCCAGCTCCCAATCCAAAAACATCGCTGCCGCTGCCGCCAGTCAGAGTATCTGAACCCTCGCCTCCGATTAAAGAATCATTACCCTCTGCCCCAAATAAATTGTCATTGCCGAAACTGCCCAAAATTGTATCGTCGCCGATACCTCCTGCCAAGGAGTCATCGCCAAAACCGCCGTCGATACCATCATTACCTTTGCCACCAAACAGAAAGTCATTACCTTCATCTCCCAGTACCGAGTCGTCGGCTTCATCGCCGCGAAGGGTATCCGAACCGGTGCCGCCAAAAACTGTATCGTCAGCCTTGCCGCCGAATATCTGGTCATTACCAGCATCTCCGAAGAGCGAATCGTTGTCGGCATTGCCGTACAAAGTGTCGTCGCCGTCGCTGGCACTTAAGTAATCGTTGCCCTCACCGCCCAACAGTTGATCCCTGCCGCTACCGCCGTTGAGAGAATCGTTCCCCGCATTCCCGTAGAGAAAGTCATCATCAGCATTCCCGAACACGGAATCGTCGCCGTCATTCCCTGTGAGGGTGTCGTTGCCAGTACCGCCGGCAATCACATCAAAGCCTGCGTTGCCACTAACTAAGTCGTCCCCTGCGTCTCCCACCACGCTGTCTATCCCGTCGTTGCCTTCGAGGATGTCGTTGCCCAAACCGCCACGAATCGAGTCGTCGCCGTTCCCGCCTGCAGCAAAATCGCGGCCTTGGTTGCCAATGAGTTCGTCATTTCCTTCACCCCCAATCAGCGAATCGGCTCCGTCAGCTCCAAGAAGCTGGTCGTTGCCGCCGTCGCCCTCTAGGGTGTCATCTCCTCCCGCACCCAGGAGCGAATCATCGCCATCTAAGCCGCGAATTCGATCGCTCAGCGGAGTTCCTAGAATAAAGTCGTTGCTGTCTGTGCCGATCAGATTTGCCATACGGGATACACCGCTCCTCAATAAAATAAATTGTTTGAAATTATGTTAATCGCCTTCGTGACAAGGGATTGCTGCTTGCCTAGGTTAGCATAATTGAGATTTTGGCAATCTGGCGAAGGGGCGCTGGAAGTTTTGCTCGTGTCCGCAGTTGCGATCGGGGCTGGTATAATGGCCGATTAGTCATTAGTCATTAGTCATCAGTCATTAGTCATTAGTCATTAGTCATTAGTCATTAGTCAACAGTTAACACTCCGCAGTCAACAGTCAACACTCCGCAGTCAACAGTCAACAGTCAACAGTCAACACTCCGCAGTCAACAGTCAACACTCCGCAGTCAACAGTCAACAGTCAACTTTTATTCAGTAACAGGTAACACTATCTCAAATTCACTTCCTCCCCCCAAGGTTGAATTCACATTAATTGTTCCGCCGTGGGTTTCGACTACAATCTGGCGGGCGATCGCCAATCCTAACCCAGTGCCTTTTCCTACTGCCTTCGTTGTGAACAGATGGTCAAAAATCCGCTATTTCACTGCTTCTGTCATGCCCACACCGTTATCGGCAATCTGAATTTTGATGTGTCGATCGCCCAACAGACTGGTACGAACTGTGATACAGTGTGGAGTTGCTTTAAGAGCCTCGAAACTGCGTCCTTGGTTTGATTCTTCTAGAGCATCGATCGCGTTAGCAAGCAGGTTCATAAAGACTTGGTTCAGTTGACCGGGAAAGCATTCGATGGGGGGGAGATTGCCGTAGTCTGTGACGACTTCGATCGCCGGATGGTGCTCGTTGGCTTTCAGCCGATGTTTCAAAATTAAGATGGTGCTGTCAATGCCCTCATGGATATTAAACGGAACTTTGTAGTCTTTATCTGCTCTGGAGAAGGTGCGGAGGCTGGTGCTAATGCCGCGAATGCGATCGCACCCCACTTTCATCGACAACAGCATTTTTGGCAAATCTTCTAAGGCATACTCTAAATCAATATCCTCAGCATCTTGTTCGATTTCCTCGCCGGGATTTGGCAGTTTTTCTTGATATAATTTTAAGTGACCAATCAGATCTTTGATCGTGGTAGTTGCTTCCTCAATATTGCCGCTAATAAAGCCGACAGGATTATTAATTTCGTGGGCTATTCCTGTGACGAGATTGCCCAAGGTGGACATTTTTTCGCTTTGCACGATCTGTAACTGTGCTTGCTGCAACTCAAGGAGCGATCGCTCTAATTCTTTTGCATAAGCTTGAGATTGTTGGTACAATCGAGCATTTTCTATAGAGATAGCCGCTTGGGCGCACAAAAGTTGAATAACTTCTGTGCGATCTTCTGTAAATGCACCAATTGTCAAGTTATTTTCTAGATATAGCAACCCGATTAATTTACCCTGATTTAAAATGGGCGCGCACAGCACACTTTTGGGCTTTTTCTGCATCAAATACGGCTCGGCAATAAAATCGTTTTGTACTGCTGCATTATCCAAAACCACAGTTTTCCAAGTCCGCTTAACATAGTTGACCACAGCAGCGGGAACCTCGTCGCTGGCTGACAGCGGTACAGATATTGAGATGACATCTTGATTGAAGGAGGCCACAGCTTCGATGGCGAGATTCCCATCCTTAAGCAACAGCAGAACTGCTTTTTTTGCCCCGGCATTTTCCATCACCACACACATCAGTGCAGCCAGCAATTTTTCTAATTGAATTTCACTCGATAAAGTTTGGGAGGCTTTGAGAATAGTAGCGAAATCGAGGGCTTCGTAAATACTGCTACTGCTAGATAGAGTTGTGTGCCAGGTTTGATGTAAAACTGACAATTTATTGATTGTGTGGAGGCGAGTTTCGCTGATTACAAAACGGTTTTCTCTTGCCTGCAATATGGGAGCAAGAAGTTGGGGATAGCGTTTTTCTAAGTCATCGATTTTGGCTTTCGCACCCCAGCGAGCATAACAGTAGTAGGCTTCTTGCATATAAGCTTGCGCCACTTTTTCTTTGCCCCAGTCGAGGTAGAATTTAGCTGCTAGTTCGTTAGCAAGAGCTTCTTCTTGGATGTATTCGTTTTCTTTCGCTCCAGAAATGGCGCGATCGTACATTTCAATAGCTTCTGCCCTCTGTCTGGCAACTCGGTATTTCTCTGCTTCTACCAACTGCCACTTATGCAAATAATTCATGGGGGCGTGTTCTGCCCAATGCTGCAACTTCCTTTGATTTTCCTGAACTCGTTGCCCCTGCGTTTCTAACTTTGTCTCGGACTCAGGAGTGGCCAGGGCTATGAGTGAGTCATAGAAATTTGACACTCCCCGACCTAAAAGTGCGAGGATTCTTAATTCAGCGACTAACCTTTAAGTGTTGCGTCATGAAAGGCAATATTCAGACCTTTTAACCGTAGAAAACTACCAATTAACGAGCCTGATTCGCAGCCACCCCAGCGGGTCTATCTCCAAAAGCGTACTAGGATATTTACAAGCGAGTTTGGGTATGCCCTACCCTACTTAACAATCCTAAAAGAATAGTTTGTTTTAACTGGTTTAAGGTTTAATTCAACCTCTAGCTGTTTAAAGAGTTTTCGCTGCTCTGCGTCCCCCGGTTTATACCTAAAAGTGTGTCTTAACTGTTTCACGATGGTAAAGGAATTAAACCTTGACTTTTATAGTATATCACAAATATAGGAACTTACTGGACTTGTTGAAAGAAGTTTTAAGAAATTAAAGCCGTCCTAGAAGGACAGGGTTTTAAACCCAAATTTTTGATAAATTTACCTGTAAGGCAGTCACCAGCGCAAACAAAGACGAACCGACCAGATAACAAGCTGCCGCCATACTTGCCGCCACTTGCATGGTGGCCAGTTTTTGGGCATCCACCATCGCTGGCAGATCGAATAACTCTTCAATAGATCGATCGCCGATCGAGCTATTAATTTCCTGCACTGCTTGCTGAATATCTTCTAATGTAGGGCGATCGGGCAATTCTACTCCTAATTCTTTGAGACTCAACAAACCGATAGCAATTGCTTCTAAAAACTTGTTCTGGGACGATAATGCCTGAATTTTGACGGTGTAAACGCTCACTCGCTCTAGGGGAGTTCTGGTATGATGAATCACAGTGTCAATCCACTGATTCATCTGGTCAAATTCGCCACAAAGTGAAGCCACTTCTGCTGCTATGTCGTGCAAGTTCAAGGTCATCTCGTACTGTCGTTGCCAAGCGCTCTCTCCAAGCAAATTTAGCCCGATCGCAGCATACTCGCGAGCAGCTTGATAAGCAGTAGCGGCTCTGGCTTTGCGGCAAGCCATGAGGTTAAATCGCACCAAATCGGATCGTTCTGTTTGGTCTTCAATCAGCGCAATACCATTCGTAACAAGTTAAGCTTGGATGGCAGTTGTCAAGGGGATTTGAGAAGATACTTCAAAGAAAAAGCAGTCAGACCCTCGCTGTCGATCGGGGAAAGGTGCCACAATTAACTTAACGTTGGGTTTTCGTTGAGATTTAACAATACCTAAATCTCGATTTTCGGGTGCGGCAAAATACTCGATCGGATCGGTGGCCTTACCTTGTTGGCGGGCTACATAAAAATGGTAAAGACCCCGGTAAATCATCTCTAACGAAATCGAATCTATTGGTAAAGAGAGTTGGTCAGCAACGGCATCACCTAAATCGACCAAGATTGCATAAAATATCCAAGTCCCCCAAATTTGCAGCTGAATCCCGTTAAGAGAACCAGTCCACAAATAGCTTAATCCCAACAGCCTTTTTACGGTATTGAAAGCTTCTTCAATCCTCCAGCGCCTGCGATATAAATCTGCCACGACGTAGGGTGGCAGCACTTGAGGATCTAGTACGCTTGTCAAATAAGAATGCCAAGCTTTACCCGAACGAACTTCAATCAGACGCAAGGTAATGAATGGAGTTCTTGCTGTTCCCGAACCCAAGCGTACCAGACTATCTTTCAGGTCGTAACTTTTGGTAAATACTCGCTCTACTTGAATGGCTGCTCCTTTTTTTAAACGAGTAATTAAATGGATATCTCGTTCAATTAATTTCAGCCAAAAGCTAAAATGGTAAAATCCTCTATCCAGTAAGAGTAAGGTTTTAGTTGGTACTAATTGCAGGATGTTTTCTTCAAGCTTAACATCAGAAGCTCTTGGGTTTTCCTGAAACCAAATATCAACCGGGAGCCTGGTCATTAAATCTATGACTGTTGCCATTTTCCCTGCCAACTGCCCTTTAGGTAAATCTTCCAGGCTTTTGAGCTTGCAAAACAATGCTTCTAGCGTTGAACTATCTACTATCCAAATTCTCGAAAATCTGGTCAAGGTAAATTGAATGCTTTCTGGTAGAGGCCGTTGGTTTCTCTGGTACCAAGCAGTTCTTAAACTTGGTAATAAATTTTTGAATACTCCCTCAAATAATGTGGCAGGAAAACTTAAAAATCTTTGAGACATTGCTTGTTGAGTAACTGTCGTAGGCCGGCACCACAAAAAACCCGATCTTGCCAGCATTCTTGTGAGCTCTGTTACTCCCGCTACATCTCGCCATAGCAGGGTTAATACCGCTGCTACCATCAACGGCAGGTTAAGAATTCTTCCTCGTAAACCCAGTTGACGGTAGTAATTTTCTTGTGAGGTGATGGCTGGTGTTAGTAATGCCGATAGTTGTGAGGTAATCTCCTCGTCTTCCACCATCGGTCTGGTTGTTTTTTTGGCGTGGTCACGGTTGGTTTTTTGATTCTTGGCCATATTTATTGACCTACACAATCACTCAATTATTTGTCAATTATAGCGGTTCTCAAAAAAGTGAGGTATGCCCACGGAGGCCTATGCCCTATGCCCACGGAGGCCTATGCCCTATGCCCATGAGTACCTCATCTTTCTGAGAAAGGCTATATATCGCGCGCTCGTACCAGCGCTCGCCATCGATCGCCCGCGATTATGATCGATCGCCCGCGATTATGATCGATCGCCCGCGATTATGATCGATCGCCGATTGCCTGCGATTATGATCGATCGCGGTGCCACGCCAATCGAGCCAACAACTTATTAATAATGATAATCGCGATCGGGTGGAGAGTCAGCCACAGGCTGACTCTCCCACCCTTACCCCTTTTTTGATTATCATTATTATTCACTGAGATTTCTATACAAAGAGGTATTGACAAAATCTACTCCCTTCTAACTTGTTACGAATGGCGCAATACCATAATTCAACTGATTGACAACTGAAAAAATTTGCTCTTCTATAGCTGCGGGTGAAATTTGCTGGATCAGCAATTGTCCAATCTGATAGTGAACGCGCGATCGCTCTTGTTCGGGAATTAAAGAATAGGCAGCTTGCTGAACGCGATCGTGCAAAAACTTGTAATTCACCACCTCCGAATTTTCGGTCTCCTCCCGTCTTTCTCGCCCCATATAAAACTTATAGATTTCACTTTCAGGCAGGATTAACCCCTCTTGCAAAGCCTTCCACAAATCCGTCGCCGTTTCCGTTTCCAATTGCTCGGAAACAACTGCCAAAGTCCCCAAATCAAACTGATTCCCAACACACGCAGCCAACTTCAACACATTCTGAGTCGCTGGCGGCAATTTTTGCAACTGCAACGCCATAAACTCGACCACATCATCCGTCAGCGCTGCCTCCCGAACTCGCACAAGATCGCACTGCCAAAAACCCGCAACCCGGTCAAACTCAATCAGCCCATCCTGATGCAGTGCTTTGAGAAACTGCGTTGCAAAAAAGGGATTTCCCTGGGTTTTTTGTGCCACCAACTCCGCCAACGGTCTTGCCCAAGATGGATCGCAATTGAGCGTATCAGCAACCAAATGATTTAGGCTTTCGGAACTCAAGGGTTCCAGCGTAATAGTATCCACCGTTGCCCCAGCTTTTACCGCTGCATCCAGTGTCAGCATCAACGGATGTGCTGCAAATACTTCATTATCTCGGTAGGCACCAATTACTAATAAATAGCCGATTGTCGCATCGGCCACCAGCATTTCCATTAACCGCAGCGAGGCGGAATCTGCCCACTGCAAGTCATCCAAAAACATTACCACGGGATGTTTGGGTTTTGTGAACACCTTAATAAAGTTTTGGAACAGCAAATTAAACCGATTTTTTGCCGCATTTCCTGATAATTCTAGTACGGGTGATTGTTTGCCAATAATTTTTTCGAGTTCGGGAATTACTTCAATAATGACTTGACCGTTATCGCCCAGTGCTTGGAATATTTGAGTTTGCCATTTTTTCAACTCCTCGTCACATTCGCTCAGCAATTGTCCGATTAAATCTCGAAATGCTTGGACAAAAGCTGAGAAAGGAATGTTGCGGTTAAATTGGTCGAATTTGCCTTTGATAAAATAGCCACGCTGGCGGACAATTGGTTTTTGAACTTCATTCACAACTGCCGTTTTTCCAATCCCAGAAAAACCCGCTACTAGCATCATTTCAGTTGTGCAACTACTGACGCGATCGAAGGCTTCGAGTAGGGTTTCTACTTCAGTTTCGCGACCATAGAGTTTTTCTGGTATAATGAATCGATCGCCCACATCCCTCTGTGCGATCGCAAAACTCTTTATCCTACCGTTTTCTTCAAGTTGCTCCAAACAACATTCTAAATCGAATTTCAGCCCTAACGCACTCTGATAGCGGTCTTCGGCATTTTTCCCCATTAATTTGCTGACAATCTCCGAGAGTAGGGGCGGGATTTCAGGATTGATTTCATGCAGTGATGGTGGTTGCTTGGCAATATGACAGTGTACTAATTCCATCACATCGTTGGATTGAAACGGCAATTGTCCCGCCAGCAATTCGTAAAAAGTCACGCCCAAAGAGTAAAAGTCACTGCGGTAGTCTATGCCGCGATTCATCCTTCCCGTTTGTTCGGGAGACAAATAGCCGAGTGTCCCTTCCAGCAGGTTAGGATTCATCAAGGTTTGAGTTTCCCTTGGTAGCAAAGATGCAATACTAAAGTCAATGAGTTTGACTTGTTTTGTTTGGGGATGAATTAAAATATTGGCGGGTTTAATATCTTTGTGAATTATCCGGTGGCGGTAGAGTATATCTAATGTATTGCTCAGGTCGATCCCCACTTGCAAAAACTCCATCAGAGACGGCCGAGTTTCCCCTTTTTCCGTCCATTCCTTCAGAGAAATTCCCCCAAAGTCTTCCATTACCAACGCATAGCTGTTGTGGTAGGTTTCCAAGCTGTAGGTTTCGATGATTCCGGGCAAGTTGAGGTTTTTGGCGATGGTGTACTGATTGCGAAATTGCACCAGTTCGCTGAAGCTGGGATACTGACTCCGCAAGACTTTGATGGCGACTGGCTGTTTGTCGTCAATACGGAAAGCTCGATAAACTAGGGTGCGAGTTCCTGAGTAAATGCGATCGAGAATTTGATAACCTGTCAATGTAAAATTTATACTTGCCATACTTTTATTCTTCCCGTCCTCCGCCGGCTATTTCCACATTAGCAGAAGCCAATACACTTTCCCTGTCCAGTGATTGTTAAATTAATATGACATATAGCGCTCAAAAATTGTGATGGGTATCACTGAAATAATACACTTTTTAAACTTACCAAATGCTATTTTTATTAAAAATTAAATAGCCTCATCCATAGGGGAATAGTGAATAATAAACTAACGCAGCCGAGACCGATCGCAGTTACGGCTAATTCGCGATCGAGATTGAAAGCTTCGGCCAGCAATGTAGTACCAAAAGCAGGAGGCATTGCCATTTGCAGCACTAGCACAAGTCGCGGCGCGCCTGCGATGCCAAAAAACGTTAATCCCGTGCCAATTACCAAGGGAATTAACAACATTTTAATCGCCAGACAAGCCACAACTTGTTTGAGGTTGTGCAAGGAATTCAACTTGCTCAACTGCATCCCGATCGTAATTAAAGCTAAAGTAATTACCGTCCAAGCGCCTGCTGTTAACAATTGTGCGATTTGTGCCGACAGCGGCAAGCTACGCGAGACAAATCCTAGACCAAAAGCCCACAATGCCGGATTCTGAAAAATTGCTCGCAGGGGACTTAACCAACTGTGAGGGCGATCGCTTTTACCGCAGTGAGAAGCAATAGCAACTCCCAGTATATTCATTCCCACGGTAGTGCCTAGCAAGTCGTAAAACAACGCCCAGCCAAAGTGTTCCGAACCCAATAAGGACAAGGTGACGGGAATGCCTAAAAAACCCGTATTACCCACCATCGTTGCCAATAAGAAGCTGCCTTGAGTGGGCAAACTCCAAGCGCTGGTGTGTTCCCGGCTATTTTGGGCGATCGGATTAAGAGTCTTGAAACGTTCCTCCCCCACACCGAAATTGATCAAAATCCAAGCGAGTCCTCCACCTGCTAGAATTGCCGCCCAAGCTATCAGCGGCGCCATCCAAATAGCGCCCGACAAATTGGCGCTGCGGATAAAAGCAACAATGCTCAATGGCGTGCCAAATAAGAAAAGAAACTTGGCTAAATATGTAGAATAGCTTCTCGGTAGCTGGCGGCCGAGGAAAAATCCCAACGCCACCCATGCGATTACATTTAGATAAAGTTTGAGCAGCGGATTTTCTAAATAAACCATGATTTACTAAATATTTACTAAATATTTACGCAGATCAACTACTTTTGCCAAAAAAGCCCACCTTTAGCCCAATACCGTTCAGTTAAAAATATTTATTCCTCGGAGATCCCCCTAAATCCCCCTTAAGAAGGGGGACTTTGAATAAGTTCTTGTCCCCCCCTTTTTAAGGGGGGCTAGGGGGGATCGAGCTTAACTGAATTGTATTTACCTTTACCCTACCGCCGCAGTTTTCCCTTGCACCGCAGCGCTAAATATTAATGTTTATTCAGCCTCCCAGATAATTTTCCACACAGGCCTTGACATCCACATAAGCGCGTGTCATGATTAAGTTGACGAATAAGTCAACACTGGTGAAAACTATGGCACGGCAAGCAAAACAATCATCTCAAGCCAAAAGTTCCAGCAGCCACGCAGCCTCCAATACTCGCACCAAGTTTACCCTCTACAATTTTGCCGGAAACGCCAAGGCATTCTATTTAGTCGATCGCATTAATTTAGAAAGAAAGCCCGGTGATCTCCCAGAAAAATCCGTCGCTCACAGCATCATCATCATCGACCGTTCCGGCTCAATGTATTATGACTTAGAACCGCTGAAAGAAACCCTAATCAAGCTTTTGACCTTAGACGAATACAACAATTACCAGCTAATTGTCAGCCTGATTTCCTATGCTGACAAGGGGGATGTAATTTGTCACTTCCAGCGAATTCCTATTCAAGAAGTGCTGAAGTTTGACTCTCAATACATCAAAGAAATTCAAAAAATCCACACGGCTGGCTGTACCTGCATATCGCAGTCGATGCAACTCGCTAAATCTCTGGTTAAAGCGGGAGAAATGACAGCGATCAATTTGCACACAGACGGCTATGCAAATGACCCCAGTGCCAATTCGGAAGCTGCAAAACTAGGGGAAATTTGCGAAGAACTTAAAAACATGGATGTGTTTGCTAACACGATATCCTATGCCTCTGCTGACTTCAAACTTCTCTCCAAAATCGCCAACACATTATCGGGAAATTGCATCCGCGCTGGCGAAGTCAAAATGGTTTATGATGCTCTTTACGACAGCACAAAACTGTTAGGCAGTTCCGTTGCACCGCCGTTGGAAGAACCGTTAATTAAGGAATATGATTATCAAGTTTTTGTTTCCAAAAGTGGCAAAAAAATTAACGGTTCATCGAGCACGCTGAAAATCATCGGGCTGAAAGCAGACGATCGGGGACTGTTTTACAAATATCAGAAAGTCGCCAAAGATGAGTATGACAAGCTAGATGTTCCCGTTTCTCAAACTGATGAGTCGGTGTTTGCTTTTGCGAAAGCTAACCTCGCTGACGGGAATTTAAATACGGCTAAGTATGGGCTGGCGAGTACCTTCGACGCTACTTTGACGGAAAAACACGCTAAAGCTTTGACAAATGCCCAAATAGCGGAGTTTACAGAAGATTTGGAACAGGCTGTTTTTGCGCCTGATGTGTTGAAAAATCATGAAATTGGCGATCGGGTAAAAGTCAGCGATAAAATTTCCCTGCTGGAGTTAATCAAGATTTTGGAGGAAAACAGCAACAGCATCATCATCAACTTGAAACACTTGCAAGAAAATTATCAGCGAAAAGGTTTGAAGCGAATTGAAGGAAAGCGAGACGAAAACGGCAACCTTGTCAAGCCTTGGCTGAAAACTGAATTCTTAGATGGTGGCGAATACGTGCAAATGGGTTCATTTGCCATCAATCAAAATACCGCTACCATCAATATGCTGATTACCCGAAAAGCTAAGCTGGTAAAAGTTGAGGATGGAACTTTTATCGCAGAAGTGGCGGGAATTCTCGTTACAGACCTCAATACTTTCAACAATTATACTATTGTCAGCGACGGCGAAGTTAATATTAAGTCGCTGCGAATCAAAATCAGCAGCCAACCAGTGTTTGATTTGCTCAAAAAATGCGGTGTCCTGGAAAAAGACGGTTCGCCCGTGCAAGAATTTGATTTCCGTTCAGAGTACGATATTAAGTTAGAGACTTTGCCCCTCGTGCCTTTTGACGGGCGTTACGGCCGCCTTGACGGAGTGTTTGAGGAACTCGCAGAAATCAAAATTCTCTCTAGCATTCTCTCGGCTCATTTGAAGGAGGAATCCGAGGCTTACACTGCGGAACAATTGGAAGAATTGAAACAGCATTATCTGTCAAAAAGCCTTTACATCAACTTTCCGACGACGACGGAATACACAGATTTAAAAAGTGCGATCGCCAACGGTTCAGTAGATTCGCGAGTCAGCTACAAAATCGACATCGGCAGCAAAAACATTCTCAACTTCGGCAAATTGCACTCGGCCAACAAATTTCTCGATCGCCTTTATGAAGTTTACCACAAAAACACGGGCGAAAAGCTAGCAAAACCGACATTTGACATCACCTTAGATGAGCCTGTTGTCTTCGCACACAAAACGCTGTCATCCCGAACAAAAATCACCAAAGTTGACGACTTGATGAAACTGATTTTCGATGAATTTCTGGGATTAGAAAATAACGGAATTGTTAGCGCTACTTTAGCAAAAGTGGGTGCAGATAGTCTGCTGCGGCTTTTGCAAGCAAAATGGCAGGGAGAAGATGTCAAGCGAGACGAGTTTGTAGCTGCTTTAGCTAGTGCAAACGAGCAACTGGAAACCTACGCTGAAAAAGTTTATGGCGAGAAAGTTTCCCCGCTAGTTTTCTACATCGGTTCTACTGGACTTATCCCCGATGAAATGGAGGCAAAAGCGGCGACTGCTGAGGAAATTAATTCTAAATACGGCAACTTGCAATTTTCTAAAGATGAGCAAGAGGGGATGTTTTTTGAAGTTGGCGACTGCATTATTAGCGTGTATGCTAAGAATGAGTATTTCACGGTAGGGAAGTAGGAATTAGGGTGGGCAAAAGCCCACCTTGCTCAAATATGGCTGATTGAAATGAACTGCAAAGGCGCAGCCGATAGTAACAAATCAGGTCAAAAAATATGGATACACCACCACTCCCACAACCAAAACTCGATCGCACACCGATCACTTTCGATCAATATGCAGCCTACACCCCCGAAAAGCTAGAACTGCGGCATGGTTTCTATGGCTATGGAGGGCAAGACTTGACAGGTTTTTATCTTGCAGTATTGGCAAATATGGGATTACGGGAAGCTGTGCGCCAGGTACCGCTTTCACTATGGCTAGAAGCAATTCAAGAGTTAGCTTTCCAAAATCCTAAACTCAACTTTGATACTGAAACTGGGGAAGCTATGCTTAACAGCTTGAACCGAGGATTGGAAGATTTGCAAGCAGTTGCAGAGTATTTGGAAGAACAAGCTTAGTCACGGTACACCCAGCAAAAATGAAACGCGATTCGTTTATACTGTAAGGGCGGTATCCCCGTACCCGCCCTCTACTTAAAACGGAATTTCCTCATCTTCATCTTCCACAGTCTTAGCCGTCATCCGCCAACTGGTAATATACTCAATTTGCACATCAATTTTGTTAATCGCTTCCCCTAACCGCTTTTGGATGTATTGAGTCAGCGTCACCATAAAATCTAACTCAACTCCCACAGATAGGGCAAGTTTTGCCAAGCTAGCAAAATCTACCTTCAAAATCGAGGAACTGGATAACTTAAAATGGGGGGTATTTTCCTGATTTTGCACCAACATTGCTTTTTTAATGCGCTCTTTCAGATGCTCAACTTCTGAATCCAGCAACTTCCATTCAGGCAAAATTTCTTTGTACCTTTCCCCCAATACTGTTAAATCCTCACTCTCCGGTTCCGGCACAATTTTCTTAGTAGATTTCCGGCGCTGCTGTACATTAGAATTCAACCGCCAACTAGCAATATCCTCAACTGCCAAAGATGGATCTGCGATGAGTTGGCCTAACTGTTTTTGAATTTCTTTCGTCAGCGTCACCGGAAAATTTAACTCAATTCCCTGAGTTTGCGTCAGTCTTGCTAGCGTCATAAAATCAACTTTCATCGTTATCGAACTGGAAAGCTGAAAATAAGAACTATCTTTGAGATTTTGCGCCAGCATCCCCGCTTTAAATCGTTCTTTAACTTCAGCGATTTCTGAATCTAGCGGCTTCCACTGAGATTCTATTTCCTGATATTTTTCCCCCAATGCTGTCAAGTTTTCCGTTGCGGGTTCGGGGTAACATTGGGCAAGGATTTCTAGCAGGCGGCGATGCACTCCAGCTAAATAAACGGCGTCCATCTTGGCATATTCTAGCTGCTTCTGGGTGAGGGGACGCTTTGCCCAATCGCCGCTTTGTTCTGTTTTATCTACATAAGCAATGCCACAAAGTGTTTCTATTAAAGTTTTGAGTTGTCGGTTAGGTAATGGCAGAATGTAATCTGGAATCTTTCTCGCCATTTTGAATGTGCAAGTGACATTTTGAGCGTCGTCATTGCCTAGAAATCGGATGTCATAGCTGGCGTTGTGCAAGACTTTTTCAATATCGGGATTTACCATGATTTGGTTGATGAAATCTTTGGCCAATTCTGGTTGATCCAAGACATCTAGTAGAAAAGTACCATCTCCCGTGGAATCTGTGGAGTCAGCTAACACCTGAATCAGAGATAATCTGGGGTTGGATTTATAGTCTGCTATTTCTGTATCAACCCACAGGATTTTAGTTTGGGCAAATTTAGCGATGAGTGCTGTGATGTCGTTTGCGGCTGTTAAATAAGGCATTTTTACCGACTTTTGCTATTAACTTTTTGATTCTATTATGCTATAGCAATTATCGGCTCGATTGTCAACGATTCAAGCGCCGGACATGGCTTTTCCGTGTCCTGGACACGCGCAGAAACCCGGTTTCTTACTCGTACCCAGGCTCTGCCTGGGGACGCATATCAGGAGGCTCTGCCTCCAATTTTCCTGGTCACAAGCGCAACCGGGTTTTTAGCCTTCAGTTTAACAAAAGAATGCAGTCGATCGCACTATTGACGATTCTCGCGAACTTCTTCTAAAAACCAGTTGCCTACTTCTGTATTGTCCTTCTGGCGACTGCGGCGCAAACCTTCCTCTAATAAAGCAACTTTTAGCCCCGGCAAAACTTGAGATTCCGTCAGACGTTCGCTTCCCCGGTTAGCAATTATTGTGAAAGCAATAACTTGCGCTTTTTGTACGTCTACTACCCAATATTCAGACACTCCTAATTCTTCATAAATCATTCTTTTTGTCCCCAAATCGTCAACGAGAGAACTGTCGGCAATTTCAATCGCTAAATCTGGGGAAACTAGGCTATCCAAATTCACTACCGAACTGCCGCGAGGTGCCGTTTGCACCCGGTCTCCGATGTAGTAAGAAGCATCAGGTTGAGCGCCTCTGACACCTGTTTTGGCGTAGCTACAGTTGACCAGCAGTCTCATTTTTATACCTTTAGCAATGCCAAATAAATTGATTAAGATGACGATAATTCCGTTGTCATCAGCACGATCTGGCCCGACTGCTGCCATTTCAATCCTCAACTGTCCGTTGTAGTAGTAGCATTTTGCTCGATCGTACTCCGGCTGTTTAATAATTTCTATATATTCATCCCAAGTCGCTGTAACCCAGGTATCGTTTAGTAGTTTGGTTTGGAGTTGACTCATCATTACCTCACCGGAAAAAATCTTTGACTTTTGAGGGAAAACTTCTGAGTAGGGGCGATCGCATTTTTACCATTCAGCAGTAAGGTACGCAGGGCGCACCTTACAAACTATTAACCTAGGACTATTCTGCCACTTCCTCAGATTCCGATTCTTCCGCCGATTCTTCACCCGCTGCGGGCACTAAAGCCACAGCTACGATCGAATCATCCTCATCTAACCGCTGCACCCGCACACCCGTTGCAGTGCGCGATTGGGTGGAAATTGCACTTACAGCCTGACGGATAATAATACCTCGGTTGGTAATAATCATCAATTCGTCATCTTCGTTGACAATTCGCAGCGCAGCTACCTGATCCTTACCCTTTTTAGATTTGAATTTAGTAGCCGTCAATCCCTTGCCAGCCCGTCTTTGTAGGCGGAATTGAGAAACTGGAACCCGCTTGCCATAGCCGTTGGTGGTAATTACCAACACTGAAGGAACTTCGCTGCTAACTGCCGAAATTTCTTCGACCTCTTCGCCTTCAATTTCCTCAGCTTGCAATTCTAATTCTTCATCTTCCAATTCTGCATCTTCCGTTTCCAATTCAGCAATTTCTGCTCCTTCAAATTCCGATTCGCCAGTTTCTAATTGAGCAATATTAGCTCCCTCAAGTTCCGACTCTTCCGTTTCCAATTCAGCAATTTCGGCAACAATTGAACTGGGCAAAATGTCCATGCTAATCAACTCATCGCCCGATCGCAATTTCATTGATTTTACACCCCGCGTCGCGCGGCCGACTGGGCGCAACTGTTCGTGATTGGTGCGGAAATGAATTGCCATGCCTTGGCGCGTACCGATGATGATGCTGTCGCCAACTTTTGCTCTCCGTACCCAGCGCAGTTGGTCGCCTTCTTCTAGAGAAATCGCGATTAATCCATTAGTGCGGATGTTGCCAAAAGCGGAAAGTGCGGTTTTCTTGATGTAGCCGCCGCGAGTCAACATTACCAAGTATTCTTCGCTGGTGAATTCTGTGACTGACACCATAGAAGTGATTTTTTCTTCTATAGGAATCGGCAGCAGTTGCACCACGGGAGTGCCACGGGCCGTCCGGGAACAGACGGGGATTTGATAAGCTTTGACAGAGTAAACTACGCCCCTGTCGCTGAAGAACAAAACGCTGTCATGATCGCAGCAGGAAAGGAAATGTTCTACTCCATCGTCTTCTTTCATTTTCGCGCCTGCTTTGCCGCGAGTAGCGCGACTTTGGGCCTCGAAAGTGCTGACCGGCATCCGCTTGATGTAGCCTTGCTCTGTGATCAGAATAATTGCTTGTTCGTTGGCAATTAAATCTCTTTCATCGATTTCTCCTTCGGCGTGTTCGATGACACTGCGCCTAGGAGTGGCGATTTTTGTTTGGATTTCGACTGCTTCAAATTCGGCGATTTCTAAGATGCGTTCCCGCCGCGCTAAGATATCTTCCAAATCTTCGATTTTTGTTCGCAATTCTTCGTGTTCTTGCTGAATTTTTTGCGCTTCCAATGCTGTCAAACGCCGGAGCTGCATTTGCAGAATTGCGTCGGATTGCTGTTCGGAAAGACCGTAATTATCCATCAATTCTTGTTTCGCTGCTGCGGAGTCGGCTGCGGCGCGAATTAGGTGAATAATTGCATCTAAGTTGTCTAGGGCAATTAATAAGCCTTGCAGAAGGTGGTCGCGTTCTTCTGCTTTGCGGAGCTCGTATTGAGTCCGGCGAGTAATTGTCTCAATGCGGAAGTCTAGGAAGACATTGAGGAATTGGGAGAGCGTAAGTAGTTGGGGTTCCCCATTTACTAGCGCTAACATATTGGCTCCAAAGTTGGCTTGGAGGGGTGTTTGTTTGTAGAGGTTGTTGAGGACGACGCGGGGATAGGCGTCGCGCTTGAGTTCGATCACGATCCGCATTCCGTCTCTATCGCTTTCGTCGCGAATGTCGGAAATTCCATCTAATCTTTTGTCGTTGACAAGTTCAGCAATTTTCTCAATTAGCCCTGCTTTGTTTGTTTGGTAAGGCAATTCGGTGATAATAATTGCTTCTTTGTCGGGGCGGCCGGGATGTTCAATGGTTTCAATGCCGGCGACTCCGCGCATTGTAATCGAACCCCGCCCGGTGGTGTAAGCATCGCGAATGCCGCCTCTACCCAGAATTTGCCCTCCGGTGGGAAAGTCCGGGCCGGGGATGTACTGCATCAATTCCAGGTCAGTAATTGCTGGATTGTGAATTAGTGCTACTAAACCGTCAATTATTTCGCCTAAATTGTGCGGCGGAATGTTGGTGGCCATCCCTACAGCAATCCCGGAGGAACCGTTGAGCAAAATTTGGGGGATGCGTGCGGGGAGTACGAGGGGTTCTTGCTGGGAACCGTCGAAGTTGTCGCCAAAATCAACTGTTTCCGAGTCGATGTCGCGCAGCATGGAGTCGCTAGTCAAGGCTGTGAGGCGACATTCGGTGTACCGCATGGCAGCGGGCGGGTCGTTGTCAACGGAGCCGAAGTTGCCGTGGCCGTTGATCAGGCGTTCCCGCATGGAGAAATCCTGAGCCATCCGCACCAAGGCGTCGTAAACCGCTGTATCTCCGTGCGGGTGATACTTGCCCAGCACCTCCCCCACGACGCGGGCGCATTTGCGGAAAGGTCGATCGGGAGTCAAGCCCAATTCGTTCATGGCGTAGAGAATGCGTCGGTGAACGGGCTTGAGACCGTCCCTGGCATCTGGTAGCGCCCGACCGACTATTACGCTCATGGCGTATTCCAAGTACGATCGGGACATCTCATTACCCAGATCCGTCGGGATTATCCGCGACTCAGAGGTGCTCATAGGTTGAAAAACTCCGTTAAAAATTTAAATTTGACGGCTATAAATCTCAAAAATGCGATAAAATCGGTTTGGATTCAGTAGAGCTGCCAAATATTGCAAATTACTCCTGAAATTATATCACAATTTGCCTTGGAATTTATGGGAAAGTTGCCAGAAAATTTAAGGGACGAAACAAGCACAATTGATAATTTGTCAGTTGGTGATTTTGTCAGCAGTTGGCAAAAGCTAGAAAGTTTTTTTTAGGCGGTCGCTTTTCATGCTTTCGTGAGTTTTTTTGACGGCTATATAAGAAATTAAAATGGTTACTCGATCGAAATTTTAATTTCACAAAACCGAAGGCCTTCTTAAAGCCAACTAAAAATCTAAAATCTAAAATCTAAAATCTAAAATCAGCCGATGCTACCCGTCATCTACTCCGAAGATTTCTTGCTGCACAAGACTGGAATGCTTCACCCAGAGCGACCAGAACGTTTAACGGCGATCGTCAATGCTCTGAAAGCTGCTCCTTGGGCGGATCAAATTGAATGGCAACTGCCCACCCCAGTGGCGCAGCGCGAACAACAACTGTTCTCGGCTATCAAAAAAGTTCACTCGCAAAGATACATCAAAGAAATCGAACATTTGGCTCATCGGGGAGGCGGCTACCTCGACGGTGATACGCCGATTTCTGCTGAAAGTTACGACGTAGCGCTGCTAGCGGCGAGTGCTTGGCTCGATGGGGTCGATCGAGTGGTGGCTGCGGGGGAACCGGCTTTTGTGCTGGCCAGGCCGCCGGGACACCACGCCGAAAACGCCCGCGCGATGGGTTTTTGCTTGTTTTCCAATGCTGCGATCGCCGCTCACTACGCCCTGGAACAGCCGGGAATCAACCGCGTCGCTGTCCTCGACTGGGACGTGCACCACGGCAACGGCACTCAATCTTTGGTGGAAAGCTGCCGGCAAATTGCCTACTGTTCCCTGCACCAATCTCCGTGCTATCCGGGAACAGGAGATGCCGAGGAGCGCGGTGCCTACGACAACGTGCTGAACATTCCCCTCTATCCCGGCAGTGGCATAGCTGAATACCTGAGCGCCTTTGAATCTCTTGTCGTGCCTTTTTTGTCCAAATTTGAACCGGATTTGTTGATTGTCAGCGCCGGTTATGACGCTACTGCGTCCGATCCGCTGGCGAGCATGACTCTGATGCCGTCAGATTTCGGTACTTTCACCGGATACTGCCTGCAACTCACCCGCCGCATCGCCTTTGGTTTGGAGGGGGGTTACGCGCTGAAAGAGTTGGGAGAGTCGGTTGTGGCGACTATTGACCGATGCCTCAATTAGCTGGAAAATTGGCATAGGGGAAAATGAGGTTGAGAAGCCATGAGGACGAGATGGAGAGTTTTTGAGGGCGATCGTGCTGCAAGGGCCTTTTTCCCTCTGACTTCTGACTTTTCCCCTCTGACTTTAGTGACAAGCATCACCAATTTAAGAGATCCAAGTCACTGGGCATCAAAGTCTCGGTCACAGATTTTTAACCAAAAAATCACACGGTGTCAATGTTTTCGATCGCCTTTGAAGTCGCTCCCAGAGTGCATAATACAAATACAACAAGCCTGTTAAAATTTTATCTGTCTCAATCAACTAGGAGGTTTATCATGTCAGTATCCCAAATGACACTCGAAGAGTTATTTGGTCAGGTCATGTTCTCCAGCGTCGTGACTCGCCACGACCGGAGACAGCTCAGATCTGCACTCTTAGAAAGAACACTGAATGAAGATGAGTATGCCATCATCAACCGACTGCTGTACAACGTTCGCCGCGGTTGGGTAAAAATTGTCGATTAAAGACCTGGCAGCCACTCTCTGTAAAGGAGTTAATACCATTTTCGATTTTCGATTTTCGATTTGCGATTAAAGAATTGGTGATGACTGATAACTATCGGGGTTGAGACCACGGGCCTACAGTTACATTTTTTGGGAACTCGTTACAAGGAGAACTTGCCAATTCGGGAAGTTTTTTGTGTTTAATAGTTGGCTCGAAAGTGTGATGTGTTTGACCAGTGTGTTAATTATCAAAATCTCGCTACACATCAGCCTATAGGTAGAGATAATTATAAAATAACAGGTTTCGGGTGCATCTCTACTTGTTGAACAATTGTGAGTTTTGAGTTGTTAACTGAAAAGTTATAATTAACTCAAAACTCATAATTTTTTGGAGGTGAGATGGGAGATGGGAGAGTGGGAAAACTGATGAATATCAGGGTTGAGAGCCGTTAAAAAGTTGATATTTTATAAACGGGTATTAAAAATCAAAACTATAAGCTGTTTCCGGTTGAGGAGGAGTGTGCGATCGTTACAAGCACACCGAGTCGCATGGGTCGATCGAGCATTCCGGCAATTTGAGCTCAGAAGTGTCAAAATATTAACAACCAGTTCATCCCCAAAATATATGGCTCCCGCCGTTTTAATTGAAAATCTTCAGAAACGCTACGGCACTGTAGAAGCCGTTAAAGATGTTTCCTTCAAGGTAGAACCGGGGGAAATATTTGGTTTGCTAGGCCCCAACGGTGCAGGCAAAACCACAACCCTGCGGGTACTTTGTACTTTGAGTGCGCCCGATAGCGGGCGCATTGAAGTGTCTGGCATTTCTGCTGTCAGCCAGCCGAGAATTGCCAGACAAAGACTAGGCTACGTCGCCCAAGAAGTGGCTCTTGATAAGGTGCTGACGGGGCGGGAACTCCTGCAACTGCAAGCAGCGCTTTACCATTTGCCGCGCCCTACGATTAAAGGGCGGATTGACGAAATGGTGAAACTCCTCGGTTTGGAGGAGTGGGAAAATAAAAAGACGGGCACTTATTCCGGCGGTATCCGCAAACGCCTTGACTTAGCTGCTGGGTTGCTTCACCAGCCGGATGTTTTGGTGTTAGACGAACCGACTGTCGGGCTCGATATTGAAAGCCGGGTGGTTGTGTGGGATTTCCTGCGCCGCTTGCGGGAGGAAGGTACGACGGTTTTGATTACCAGCCATTATCTCGAAGAAGTTGACGCTTTAGCCGATCGCGTGGCGATTATTGACAAGGGTACGGTGATTGCACAGGGTACGCCGGAGGAGTTGAAAAATCGGGTTGGGGGCGATCGGGTGACTCTGCGGATTCGGGAGTTTTCGCCGATGGAAGAAGCCGAAAAAGCTAAAACTCTGATGCAATCTTTGCCTTTTGTGCAGGAAGTAATTGTCAACGCGGCTCAAGGAAATTCTCTCAATTTAGTAGTAACACCGCAAAGCGATGCGCTGGTGACTATTCAGCAAGCTTTAAAAGATGCGGGACTTCCTACTTTTGGGATTGCTCAATCTCGGCCGAGTTTGGATGATGTGTATTTGGCGGCGACTGGTAAGACGCTGTTGGATGCGGAGTTGGCTGCTGCTAGCAACCGCGATTTGAAGGCTGAGCAAAAACAGGCGATGCGATCGTAGTTTGAGGGAAGAGGGAAGTTCGGCAACGGATTTTGACACGGATACACGGATTAATTGAGGAAAGTTGGGGGGATGCTCTTTGGGATAACTCCGCGCGACTAAAGAAACCGGGTTTTTTACCGAATCTGCGGGCTGCAACCTGTGTATTTTCGTAAAAAAACCCGGTTTCTGACCACCCGTGGGTAAGTCCTATAGAATCTAAAATACGATCGTAATTTGGGGGGATATTAATAGATGAATCTTGTTTTGGAAGTTGAAGCGCCTCCTTTTCGAGAAGATGCAACAGGTGCTATTCGGGTGGGAAACTCAAGAGTTTTGCTGGAATTAGTGATTCGAGCTTTTCAGGATGGTGCGTCGCCGGAATCTATTGTGCAGCGTTATTCAACTCTGTCATTGTCCGATGTCTATAGTGCGATCGGCTATTATCTCCGACACCAAGAAGCAGTAGAAGCTTATCTCAATTATCGCGAGCAATTAGCAGATTCCGTTCGTCAGCGTTTGTTAGGCATTCAACCCGATCTGGGCGTTGTGCGATCGCGCTTGTTAGCCCAAAAACAATCTTGTTTACTGAACCCGGTTTGTAAGGTGCGTCGCTGTGAGATGGTCGCTCTTTTTGAGGGTTTTTGATAGCGACGCACCCTACAGCAACTGTCAACTGCTATACATCCAAGATTTGTTCTGCTGTCAATGCTAATTCGGGAAAAGTTCGAGATATAATTCGCTCAGTTCCTCGGTAAGCAGTCATTTGATAAACCCGATTTTCATCGAGCAGGTAAACAAAAACAGTCGGTTCTTTCGGGTTGCCCAAATAGTTTCTGCTACCCAAAGCTAAATAATCGACAATCCAATATTCAGAAATTCCTAGCCGCTGATATTCATCCAGCTTGTCGATATAATCATCTTCCCAATTTGTTGAGACAACTTCTACCACTAATTGTGGGGGTTCAGTTAGTGCTGTATAGGCGAAAGGCTTCGATTTCCAAACAGTTTTGTCTACTACTGTAACATCAGGATGTCGGCCTTGTTCTTTACCATTTGAGGTTAAAGTCCTCAGCATAAATCGACCAGATACCCTATAATTGAGGGGGATGCGATCGACCTCTCTATCAAACTGTTTGATAAGAAAATCGGCAACATCCTCATGCAGTCTTATTGGTAATATTTGCACAATTTCTCCATTTACCAGTTCATAACGGCCTTCATCTGGAAGTTGCTTGATAAATTGCTCAAAAGTAAGCAGTTGCTTCGTTTGGATTGGTGCTATAGTCATGGTTGGCTCTCATTTAGCTACATCTTTAAAACTATTAGCTAACCATTTTAACATATTTTTTCAAGATATGTTGAATGTTGAAAACGGTTTCAGCTTCATAGCTCAATTTTTCTAGCATTCCCCGTCTTGTTAAAGATTGAATTGCTGTGAATAATTCGCCTTGCGATCCTTGACATTTCGCCATCAATTGAGTAAGCGAGAGCGGTTCAGTTTCATTGCTGATTAGAGCGATCGCCTGTTTTTCTATTTCCGACAACCGCTGATATTGCTGCTGCAATATCGGTGTCAATTCATCGCTTAAAAATACTGGTTGATAACTCAAATATTGAGATACTCTACCGCTAAATAAGTTGTTAATAGTTTGAGCGACTAATTTTAACCATAGGGGATTGCCTTGATAAAGTTCAATCAATTCTGGCCAGTATTCTTCATCTAATAAACCTTTTTCTCTCAGAATTTCTGTGGCGACTTCACCTAAACCAGTTAACTGCAATAAACGTACTGCTGAATTATCGTCGGTGAATGTGATGATGTCTGAGGGAGGTTCCCAACTATTGAGGATTAAGCAGCTATTGTGGGTAATTTCGCCGATGAGTTTAAATAAGGTTCCGTAATTTTCATATCCGGGTTTATAATGTCCTGCAAGTTGCCCGCTGCTGAGAATTTGCTGCACGTCATCGAGGATGATTAGACAGCGATTGTCTCGCAAATATTCGATTAGGATTGATAACTGAACATCGGTGTTTGTGGGGACAACCCTCTCTTCGCCCCCCCTTGGTAAGGGGGGGTTGGGGGGGTGTTGATTTGAGAGAAATTGAATGAGGGTTTTGAGGGTGGTTTCGAGGGGTGGGGAGGTGCGGAGACTGCGCCAGATGATGCGATCGAATTGAGTTTGAATTTGGGGGATGAGGTTACGGGCGATCGCACTTTTGCCGGTGCCTGCCATGCCTGTGATGGTGAGGAGGCGGCAGTTTTGGCGGGCGATCGAGTTTTCGAGGGCGGTGAGAGGTGAGTTGGGGTAGTTGTAGAAGGTTTTGATCTCCGGTGCATCTCTTAAATCGAGTCGCAGTTTCTCTTGGGTGTCGTCTTCAGTTGAGGTTTGTGTTGGGGGTGAGTTTTGGGGAGTTGTTGGAGGGTGTGGCGTTTCTGTGCAGAAGTTGATGTTACCCTGTTCTAAAAAATTATAATTGAGGAAATTAGAATTGTGAGAAACTTGATACCTCTCCATCGTGGAGCGCAAATTTGATTTCATTACATCTTCATCTAATATTTCTGAAAGAGTTTGCCATAACTTTGAGGCAATATTTCTGACATGGCGTTCAGTACAATGAACCTCTTTAGAAATTTCGGAGTATCTTTTACCTTGCCACGTTCCCCGTACTACTGCCTGTTGCAGATCGTCCAATCGTTTGCCGGTCTTAGCGAACACCAAGCCATCGGCAAACCTTAAGAGTTCTTGAACATCCATTTATTGGGTAGGTGTAGGAGGTTTTATCTATTGTATCAGACTTTTTCTGACGTTTTATGGCTAAGAAGGACAAAATATGACTTTTAACGGCTAGCTAATTTTATTAACTCCTGGCAAATTGTGACATTATCCTACTTTACACTACATAAAAATTAAATTAAAATTTAATCAGGGGCGTTAAAACAATCTTAGGCAACCTAAAAGATTTTAACAATGTAAATCTGACGGGCGCAACTATGCCAGATATCACCGTGCATCCCTAACGGTTAAAAAAGTTGCTCAAACTGTGGCTACATCCGTTACTTCAGCGGTCAAAGAAGTTGCTCAAACTGTTGCCGCATCAGTGATTGATGTTTAGGGGCTTTGAGACTCGTGAAATGTTTGTAAAAATTTTGTAATTTACAATAGGATAAAAAACCATGTCTAGTGCATTATCCCTACCGCAAGCTAATTTAAAAATGGCTCTCTGGCAAGTCGATGCTGATGCAATGAGTAGCAGCGACTTGTATGTGTGGTTAAATGATATCGGCTTGCCGCATGAAGTCTCGATGCGGCTGCATGAACTTGCCACATACACGAAAAAAGCTGCTAACAAAGTTTTATTCATCGGTAAAATTCTCCTGATTAAAATCATAGAATTTGTCAAAGCGCATCCCAATTTAGTTATAGGGGTTGCTGTTGGTGTCGCTGTAAGAATTTTGGCAAGTTCGATACCATTTGTCGGCCCGTTATTAGAACCTTTGGCAACAGCGCTGGGTATCCCAATTGGTGCAATAGCAGGCCACCGACTCGATCGAGGCAAAGAGGTGTCTGATGGAATTATTGGAATTGCTCAAAACATTATTGAGATTGCCAAAGATTTTTTTCAATTACTGATAGACGTTTTCAATACAATTTTCCGCAACGTCATCACTGCTTAACTGCCCAAATTAGCAAAAAGATTGAGGTTTAATATGTCGGCAAATAAAACGCCAACCAAAGAGCAAATTCTGAAGTCAATAGAGCAACTGGAAAAAAACCCACACGATAAATTAGGGATTTTAGCAGATATTGGCATTGGTGTAGTGGGGGCTGTCGGTGCTGGTGCGGCAGTGGCAGCTTTCGGTGGTGTACCACTTCTATTGGGGTTGTGGGTCGTTGCACCTCCCGTAGGATTAGTTGTTGGCGGTGCAGCTTTAGGTGCTGCTGCTCTTGTAGGGGTAAAACGAATATTTGAGGGCAATTATAATGAGGGAAAACAAGAAGAAATGCTTAAAAACTTAAAAGAACAGCTAAGAGATGTTGAAGCCAAAGAAAGAGCCTCCAAGCTGGAAGACAGCGATAAAACTAAATTTATTGTTTCCTTGAAAGAACCCGTCAGGCTCAATTTAATTAGCCCGAAAGACGCTCAGGATTTAATTAGGGCCGTAGAAAGCGGTCAAATTGCAATCAAAGAGGCGATTAAAATGGTTGAAGATGTTAAAGCTGCTAAACCATAACTGCCTTCTGACTGCGTAACCTGGGAATGCTAAGTTGTAAGTCTGCGATCGCCCTTACTTAACCCAAGAGCGATCGCTCTTGATAAATAACTACTGATACTCTACTACAGCCGCGATCGCCCTAGCAATTTCCTCCATATCAGTAGTCGAAAGTTCTCCTATTTTACGAATGAATCTTTGTACATCCATACCCCGTAATTGCAACAGATCCACTGCCGAAACTTTCGTTAAACCATTAGCAATATCTGGCTCAATCTTAACGTGCCAGATATTGCCAGCATAATATTTTTTCCAATCTGTGATAGGTGCAGCCAATTTCAGTGGTAATTTACCAACACTATCAGAACTTACCACTACAGCCGGACGGATTTTTTGGATTTCTGCTCCCACTGTTGGGTCAAAATTAGCCAACCAAATATCACCCCGTTTAGGAGAAGGAGAGTTAGTAGTCAATTAAATCTCCTGCTTCTAATTCTTGCCATTCTCTATCTTCCTGGTAATGCTGCAACATTACCTCAGCTTGTTTTGCTAGAATGTTTCGCCTCTCTTCTAACGGCAATTGCATAAATTCTCTGCGACTGGGATAGTTGGCTACTGTTGGTATTTCTAAAGCTATATCCGTCTGCTGCTTTTGAATCTTACGCTGATAATTCAATGCTTCTATTCGAGATCCTTCTGCTTCCTCCGCTGCAAGGTCAGCATCAATTTCCTCTCGGTTAGCATGATAATAAGTCAAAGCTGCATAGACTTGAGTGAGAGTTAAATGCCCGATGCGATCGGCAATTTCTTCTGCACTCAAACCTTGCTTGTACCAAATAGCAATGCGCCGGACTGTAACACCAGTTCCGGCAATAATTGGACAGCCACCATGTATGTCAGGCTGACGGCTAATTAAAGTGCCAATATCGGTGATAGTTGACAAGATTTTTTCCTCGCCAATTTCTGATGGTTCTGCTATCTAGCATAACACTGTCAGAGCAAGTGTGATCGCGCTTCCCATCCCTTTATCGCAAAAAAGTGCGTGAAGCGGAGCTATCCCGAAGGGAAGCACCCTCATTAAGTTCTTACCTCTTGATACAAACCGTCTGAAGATTCTGCTATTTTAGGTAGACTACCATCCTTAATAGCTTTCATCAAATCTTCGCGTAGCGCTTCTAAAAAATAGCGATCGTTGCCGATATCTGAGGCTTCATCCTCATCCAATTCTTCATCCTTCAAACGTTCTCGGTATGCCTCGATCCGAAACTCAAGAGCTTCGATAATAAATTGTACATCCTTAAAAGATAGAATCATCTGAACTCCATTTTTAATCTTTACACTCACTTGCCACAATGCTAACCCACTCTGTGTCAAAGCTGCTAAAGCTGAAAATCGTTAACTCACTTTGTAGAAAGATGCACTTATCAGTCGAAGAGACTCCTTGTACTCCTCTATCGGCATAATATGACTCGGTTTCCACAACCAATGATCGTTGTGGTCATTAACTAAATCAAGCGCGGCAGGAATTTCACTCTCCGCATCTAACTTCCACCAGTTTTTGTCGCTTCTTTGAGTAGCAAATGTCGAAATCCCACCTCCTAAAGTAGGATCTACCCAGATGCGACCATTTTCTTCATAAGTAGCAACATCTTTGTTCGGTCGGACATTATCCATTCTAGGTGAATTAGCGTTGCCTTGCCGATATAGAGCGATCGGTGTTTCTGCCATGTCTCGATCGAAGATTCCCAGCTATGTAGAATTTATCATCATGACTATACAACCTAATCTGCAGGCTTGTGACGATCGCCCGCCCAACACCACCAATACCTCCAGACTTGCTACTGTAAAGAGAGTTAGATTTAACTCACCCAAGAGCAGCATTCTCAAGAACAGGCAAGATGCCTGTTCCACAAAGAGTCAATTTTCTTCTTGTGGGGTGGGCTTCTAGCCCGCCCTAAAGGGATGATTGCAACTGGTGCAATATCTCAGATTTAATCAAAATCAACAACAAGTAATTATGAGCGGTACTGTTACATCCCCCAACAACCTCAACCAGCAGCGGCCACTCTCCACGGCATCCGCTGACACTTCCAGTTCCCTGCTGGCCGACTTTATCCAAGAAACACTCGCCTTAACCAAGCGCCTGTTTATTCAATTGCAGCGCCGCCCCTCGACGCTAGTTGCAGGCATTATTCAGCCGCTGATGTGGTTGGTTTTGTTCGGAGCTCTGTTTGAAAATGCACCCGCCGGCTTGTTCGGCGAAAGCCAAAATTACGGACAATTTCTCGGCGCTGGCGTTATCGTTTTTACAGCCTTTGCCGGGGCGCTGAATGCTGGTTTGCCGATTATGTTCGATCGCGAGTTCGGATTTCTCAACCGCTTATTAGTCGCGCCGTTGGCTTCGAGATTTTCCATCGTCCTCGCTTCGGCTATTTTTATCGTCACCCTCAGCTTTATCCAAACCGGCACAATCGTTACAGCGGGGGCGTTTTTGGGCGCCGGATTCCCCGGACTTGCCGGACTGGGGGCGATCGCCCTAATTGTCCTACTATTAGTTTTGGGCGTCACCGGCTTGAGTCTGGGTTTAGCCTTCGCTCTCCCCGGCCACGTAGAATTAATTGCGGTAATTTTTGTTACTAACCTGCCGCTGTTATTTGCCAGCACAGCCCTCGCGCCGCTGTCATTTATGCCAGAGTGGCTGCAAGTTGTGGTGACTCTCAATCCTCTGAGTTACGCGATCGAACCCATCCGCTACCTGTACCTGCACAGCGATTGGTCGCTAGCCAGTGTCGTGATGCACGCTCCTTGGGGTACAGTCACCTTTGGAGGAGCGCTGTTAGTGCTGCTGGCGTTTGATTTGGTGGCGCTGCTGAGCATTCAACCCCTGCTGCGACGCAGGTTTGCTTAGGGCGATCGTTTAACCTGCACCGTCAATTCTAGGACACGGCAATGCCCTGGATCGTGTCAACTTAACTTCAAACCTACTCAGAGACTGCTGTTTGGCGATTAGGCCCAGATCCCCCCTAACCCCCCTTAAAAAGGGGGGGACAAGAAGCGGTCAAAGTCAACCCCTACTCCCCTTCTTAAGGGGGATTTAGGGGGATCTGGACTCAGGTAAAAACGAGATTTATCAAGGCTTTCAGGCGATTGTTGACACCAGTGGGCACGGTGCGGTGTCCTTAGCCCCAGCGAAGTAATATAATATTCAGTCGCAAGTCAGAATATTGTTTAGATAGAATTGTTTTTTTGAAAGTTCCACTAATAAATTATGAACACCAAAACTTTTAAATCGGGGAAATTGATCATTGGGATTGCTGCAAGCGCGATCGCATCCTGTGCTCTGTTCTCCCCTCAAGCAAGCTTCGCTCAAGCCAGCGGTTTAACTAATGCCCAACCGCTGCAAGACTTTCAAACTCAAGACAATACCGACCCATTTTCTGGCCGTAGCAGCGGCAGCGGAATATTTGATTTAATTCACAGATCCAATTTGGGAGGCGGCCGCAGCATGGAAGAATTTACTACCGAACAGCGCCAAAATTTGAACGATGCGGCCACAGAATTTCGCAACAAACAGCGCCTACTACTGGAAAAGCAAGCTGTACCTTCTGAAGGGGCGATCGCACCAGCAGAAATTACCGCCCCCGTCCCTTAAATTGCTTCCTTAGTTCGCGAAGGCGGACTTCGTTAGTCTAGCAGCGGTTTCAACCGCCGAGTTTTAATCTTTAGACCTCTTGCAAAAGTCCTTTTCATAAATTTATTGGACGGGCAAGATGCCCATCCCACAAGAAAAAATAACTCTTGTGGGATGGGCATCTTGCCCGTCCTAGTTATTTGTGCAAGAGGTCTTTTATTTATTAGTCCGCGCACCATCCGGACTTCGTTTGTATAGCAGCGATTTCAAGATCCGAATCTTATCTAAAAACCATCGCCCTTAATCCCGTTCCAACCACGCCCGCATTTTACCCGGATTCAGCAAACCGTAAGGATCGACCAACTCTTTAAACTGCAACTGTTCCACATTAATACTTTTCATCCCTCCATCTTCCAATATATAAGTGTGAGGATTAGCAATCAGTGCGCCTTGCTCTTCGTGATAGCGAATAATTTCATTGAGCCGTGATTCCGTAGTGTAGCGAACTATTTGCAAAGCCGCGGCGATCGCCCTGCCATTCATCCGCAAAAACTCCAAGTGCATCATCACCTCATCCCCATAAAAATTATACAGTTCCTCAATCAATTTCAAACCTTTATCTGCGGGAAAAAGCGTCTGCAAATAAGTCAGAGACGGATCAGCGCTGCGAGCGTGTAGAGTTGTATGATTCCAAGTAAATTCAGCAATTGCTGCACCTTTGCTCGCTGCTTGCGCGTTTTTTTGATAGCAAATTGTGCCGCCATATTCCCGCACCAAATCTTGCAGCGGTTCCAGACAAGATTCAGCTACCATTAACAAAGCGCAGTGCTTACCTTCAGGAATTGCCTCGCGGAAAGCAGCAAAATAAGCAGGAATCGGCCAAGCACAAACACAAATTAGTTTTTTGATAATTCCGTCAGCATCGCCCAAAGCTTGACCGAAGTTTGCCGATGTCATAAAATCGTCAAAAGCGACGATGATTTCCGCCCAAGCATAAGCAGGGGCGAGGGGAATTTCTAACTCAGTAATAATCCCATTTGTGCCGTAAGCGTGATTGACTTTTTGCACTTCATCGCCGCGCAATTCGATGACGCGGGGCTCGTCTTCCATTGTAACAACTCGAACGGCATGAAGATTTCCCCGATCGCGCAATTGCCCATAAGTTATCGAACCAATTCCCCCGCTACCGCCACCAATAAATCCGCCAATCGTTGCGGTGCGATAGGTTGAGGGAACCATCCGCAATTCCCAACCAGTTTCTCGCGCTTGTTTGTCGAAAACCGACATTTTTACCCCCGGTTCTACGCAAGCTAAACCCGGTTTTATCCAGCGGATACTGTGCATTTTGGTGGTATCTAAAATGACGCCGCCCTTGAGGGGAATGCACTGCCCGTAATTGCCCGTTCCTGCACCTCTGACTGTTAGCGGAATTTTGGATTTGACGCAGGCTGCAGCAATCCGCAAAACTTCGGCTTCGCTGGCGGGACGAACTACTAAATCTCCTGTTTTATCACTTAAGAGAGGTTGCAAAACTGGACTGAAGTGATAATAGTCTTGAGATAGCTTGACAACTTGCGCGCGATCGCTAATTATTTCAATTCCCGATAGTTCCGAAGAAAAAGCATCCCAGTCAATACTTTGAATCGCAGTTGCAGTCATTTTTTTTCCTTTATGCTAGCAGTATTATATCAAATCCGCCCTTCATCGGAATTATTCATCTCTCTGTTCTCTTCCTCTGCGTTCTCTGCGTACTCTGCGGTTTAATCATTCCAATGCAACCGGAATTCATATTATATATTTTCTCAATCACAACTTAGTAACATAAAATACTAACTGCAATCTTTCTTTAAGTAGTAAGGTGCTTATTCGCGCACCCTACATATAGAACTTCTGCCTCCAAGAATGTTTTTTTTAATTAACAAATCCCCCAAAAACCGCCATCCCGTAGTATTTCCAAGGCACTGCCACAGTGTCAAATCCAGATGAGACCAGCATTTCCAACTGTGCCGAAAGTGTAGCTAGGCGATCGGGATTAGAATATCCGTAAGAGACACTCGTCCCCACATTTGCACGAATTTGTGCTAAAGTTTCCCCCTGATTTCGCGCCCAATCTTCTCGCGCCGCTTGATAAATATCTTTCATTGCTGCTGATTCTGCTAATAGAGGATCGGCATTCCAAAAACAGCCACCAGCATTTAAACTTTCGCGAATGCGTTGAAACAATTTCAACTTCATCTCATCTTCAAGATGGTGAATTGCCAGAGATGAAATGCAAGCATTGAATTTATCGCCCAAGCCTGATAAATTTGGATTGTTTGCCCATTCTCCAAAATCCATTTCTATGCCAGTCCACCGGGTTGCGTATCCTGCCGACTCTATTTTGGCGCGGGCAAAATCAAGCATTCGTGGCGAGTAATCGACAGCCACTATTTCCGCAGACGGGTAGCGTTGGAGAACTTTTAAAGTGAGTTCCCCCGTACCGCTGCCGAGTTCTAAAATGCGGTGGTTTGCGTTAGCAATGCAGCCTGCTAATACATCCAACATTTCGTCATATTTAGGTAAAAGTCGCCGAATGCCGGTATCAAAATTGGCAGTATTGACGAAAACTTCTCCCGGAAAAATTTCGTGGCGCGCAGGTGAGGCAGTAGAGTCAGAATTCACGATCGCCAACCATAGACTACAATTGCTATCCTAACCGATATAAAGCAAAAATTGCATGAAGTAGGGAGAGGGCACGGCGCCGTGTCCTTACCCGATCATCTGTACTTCACTCAACAGAAAACCACTATAAAGTTATGCGTATTCTTACGGATAAGCGAAACCCTCGCGGTAAACAATAATAAATCCTCGGTTACACCCAGAGAGTCTTGCTTTACCCCGGACGCCAGCAAAACAGTCTGAAAAAGCAGTGTTATGTTAGTAGTGCATAAATTCCCATCAAGATTAAACCTCACACTTGAGGATACCATGCGCCAGTTGATTTCTAAAATTCGGGCTGCCATCAGCCAATTAATTTACAAGCGAATTCTGCTTGCGGTGACAATTTTATTTTGTGTAGGTGTAGGAGTAGCAATGGCAAATATGTCTCGTCTTTCCTCCACCCTAATCGAATCGCAAGCCCTCCAAAATGCCACCCTCTATGCCCAAGCAGTTAAAGAAGCCCGCACCCTTTACAGTTCCGATGTTATCAATCCTCTCAACGCCGCTAAAGCAATTAACTTTACCCACGACTACAACCCGACAAAAGTAACAATTCCGGTACCGGCCACTTTCTTAATAGAACTCGGAAAAAATATCACCAACAAAAATCCCGAAGTATCGCTTCGTCTCTACAGCGACTACCCGTTTCCCTGGCGGCGAGAAGAAGGCGGAGTCCGAGACGATTTTGAACGGCAAGCTATTACGTATTTGACGCAAAATCCGACACAAAAGTTTTTCCGAGTTGATAATTTTCGCGGCAAGCCAGCCTTTCGATATGCCGAGGCAGATATTCTAAGTTCTACCTGCCTTAACTGTCACAATACTCACCGCGACAGTCCTAAAAGTGATTGGAAAGTAGGAGATGTGCGGGGGATATTAGAAATTACTCAACCTCTCGATACCATCACTCAAACTACTCAAAGTGAACTTAAAAACCTGTTTTTACTGTTAGTAGGACTTTCAGCTTTAGGGGTGACAGGATTAACTTTATCTATCAGCAGGTTGCGCCAAAATGCTAAACAATTAGAACAGCGGGTCAGGGAACGGACGGCACAATTGCAAGAAACTAATGTAGAATTGGTAAAAGAACAGGAAAAGTGCGATCGCCTGCTGCTCAATATTTTACCCGAATCCATTGCTGCTAAGCTAAAAAACGGTCAAAGCAGTATTGCTGACGGCTTCGCAGAAGTCACTATTTTGTTTGCAGATATCGTAGGCTTTACCGTGCTTTCAGCACAAATATCTCCCGAAGAATTGCTCAAGTTTCTCAACGAAATTTTTTCAGCCTTCGATGGTTTAACGGAAAAGTATGGGTTGGAAAAAATCAAAACAATTGGAGATGCTTACATGGTAGTCGGAGGTTTGCCCAATCCCAGCACCAACCACGCCGAAAGCATTGCGGAAATGGCTTTAGATATGCAGGAGGAATTAGCAAAATTTAATGCCAAACATCATGCAGGAATTAACATTCGCATCGGTATCAATACCGGGCCTGCAATTGCGGGGGTTATTGGCACTAAAAAATTCATTTACGATCTCTGGGGCGATGCCGTCAATACAGCATCCCGCATGGAATCCCACGGGATTGCCGGCGCGATTCAAGTCACACAATCAACTTACGATATCTTGAGAAATAAGTATCTGTTTGAAGACAGAGGAATTATCCACATCAAAGGCAAGGGCGATATGAATACTTATCTGCTTGCAGGCAGGCTAGTCAGCGCAGTTTCGGTTTAATTTGTTTATTATATTATTAAGGGGTCTGCTAGTTAGTCGAGAGTCATCAGTCATTATATCATGTCCGGTCGATCGACCGCGATTTTCGTAGGGGGCCGTGAGCCAACAATAGCTGCCAATAATTGACAATCTGAAAAAGCCGCCCCGACCGCGATATTATGGTTAATCAATCGGACATGATATTAGTCAGCAGCAAGCAGCCAAAAAGTAACAGTTAATGGCTGCTGGTTGCTGAGTGCTGACAATTACAGGAATTACACAGGGGATGCGAAAAACCCGGTTTCGGGACGGTTGCTTCGTTGACCAACCCAAAATTTATGACGAGAAACCCGGTTTCTTTTCCTATATCCTAAATTAGCCATTTGCAGAATACTAAATTTTATGTCAGCGCGGATTTTATCATTCTTGAAATTTTTCCAATCTCGCTTGTCTAGGCAAATAGCTTTGTGGGTATTTGCTAGCATTCTTGTCATAGAGGGAATTATTTTAGTTCCCTCTTATTTTCGGCGAGAAAATGAACTTTTAAGCCAACTGGAACAGGTATCTCGGGCGACTGTTGATTCCTTAGAGTTTTTGCTGCAACAAGATATTTCCGATCGCACTTTCTTGCAAGAAGAAGTAAAAAACATTATTAAGGATTCTCAAGTAGTGTTAGGACTGTCTATTTACCAAGCTAACGGTGAGCTAATATATACACTTGGCGAACCGCCAGAAATCCGTTTCGAGCAACTAAAAAAATCTCGTATAGTTCACAATCACAATTTCGATGACAAGAGGTACGATATTGCTTGGACGGAGAGACATTTGGGAGGCGATTATATCTTAATTGTTCGCCACGATGCTTCCACGGTTCAGCCCGAACTATACGCATTTATCGCACGGGTTGCTGTTCTAGTCATCATTATATCAGCCTTTGTCACTTCTGTGACTATGTTCTTTTTAGGGGTGACAGTAATTGCACCTATCTTGAGATTGCGCGATGACTTGATCGCTGCTGGAGACGCTTTGAGCAAAGATCGAAAACAACCTGATTTCTACTCTCTGTCTGTCAAGCGGGATGACGAGTTGGGAGAACTTATGGTCGCATTCAATCAAATGTTTCACCGAGTATACAAGGAAATCGCACAGCGGAAACAAGCTGAAGAAGTATTGCGCGCCGAACAAGAAAAGTCGGAACGTTTATTACTAAATATATTACCGGTAATGATTGCCGATCGCCTCAAACAAGGTCAGATAAATATTGCGGACGGATTTGCCGAGGTTACGGTTTTGTTTGCTGATATTGTGGGCTTTACCGAAATATCTTCGCGCACGTCTCCTGAAGAATTAGTCGAATTGCTTAACAAAATATTTTCAGCTTTCGATCGCTTAAGCGAACAATACGGCTTAGAAAAAATTAAGACTATCGGCGACAATTATATGGTAGCAGGCGGTTTGCCACTTCCCTGTACAAATCACGCCGAATCTATTGCCGAAATGGCCCTGGAAATGCAGCAAGAAATTATGAAATTCCGCGACGAATGCGGTCAACCTCTCAATATCCGCATTGGCATTAATACTGGGCCTGTTGTAGCAGGTGTCATCGGCACTAAAAAGTTTATTTACGATTTGTGGGGAGATGCTGTGAATACAGCAAGCCGCATGGAATCTCAGGGACTTCCTGGTAAAATTCAAGTTAGCAACTCAACTTATGAGTTGCTGTGCGATAAGTATTTGTTGGAAAAGCGCGGTAAAATTAATGTTAAAGGCAAAGGATCTATGACGACTTATTTGCTCAAAGGCAGAAAATTGTAACTGACAATTTTAACCATCGCCCGCGAATACGTGGTATGGGGGCTGACGTTCCCAGGCAGCCGCCCTCGACACCAAACTAGGTTTTTTTGGAAGGAACCGCGAAGACGCTAAGGACACGTTCGGCGAAGCCGTTCCCGAAGGGTAGGAAGAGAAAAAGAAATAAGACAAAATAAAAATTTCACAAGGTAGCTATTATTGCTATATTAAAAGGCAAGTTAATATTAGTTTGATTGGGAAAAATGACTGCGGATCAGGAACATAATTCTTCAAATTCACCGATTTGGCAGCCCTTCACGCAAATGAAAACGGCTGCCCCGCCACTGAAGGTAATTCGCGGCAAAGGATCGGTGCTGGAATTAGCAGATGGGCGGCAAATTCTCGACTGCATTTCTAGTTGGTGGGTGACTGTTCATGGGCACAGCCATCCGGTTCTGGCTGAGGCTCTTTACGAGCAAGCCCAAAAGTTAGAACACGTAATCTTTGCGGGGTTTACTCACGAACCGGCCGAGAAACTTGCGAGTAAATTGCTAACTCATACGCCTGCTTCTTTAACGCGGATTTTCTTTTCTGATAATGGCTCGACTGCTGTTGAAGTTGCTCTGAAAATGGCATTTCAATATTGGCGCAATCTCGGAGAAACTAACCGTACTAGCTTTATTAGTTTTGAGGGAGGTTATCACGGCGATACTGTGGGCGCGATGTCTGCTGGCAGAAGTTCGCTGTGGTGGGAATCTTTTGCACCTTTAATGTTTGCGGGGGATGTTGTTCCTTTTCCGGCGACTTTTGACGGCGATGATGAGGTGGAAAGCAAGGAGGCGGCGAGTTTAGAGAAATTGGAGTTTTTTTTAAAGCAGGGCAGCTATGCGGGAATTTTTATCGAACCTTTGGTGCAAGGTTCTGGGGGGATGCGAATGTGCCGCCCTGAGTTTTTGCGGGCGATCGCACAACTTGCGGCCCAGTTTAATGTATTGTTGATTTACGATGAAGTAATGACTGGTTTTGGTCGCACGGGTGAACTGTTTGCCTCGGTTAAATCTGGAACTTCACCGGATATCCTGTGTTTGTCTAAAGGATTGTCTGGTGGCTGCTTGCCAATTGCTGTCACAATGGCATCGGAGGATATTTATCAAGCTTTCTGGCGAGATGAATGGGACAAAGCTTTTTTTCACGGTCATTCTTACACCGGAAATCCCTTAGCTTGTGCGGTGAGTGTAGCATCTCTGGAGCTTTTGGAGCAAAACCCAAATGTTTATCAAGGGATGGAAAAACTGCACCACCAATATCTGAATCAATGGCTGAGAAATCATCCTAAACTAGAACGGATTCGGACTTGTGGCACCATCGCAGCAATGGAGGTGAAAACGGAAAGCGTTTCCGGTTATTTTAATGACATTGCTCCTGTATTGAAAGCCAGATTTCTCGAAGCGGGGTTTTTGCTCCGCCCCTTGGGAAATACGCTTTACTTGATGCCTCCCTACTGCATTTCTCCTGATGAACTAGAATCGATTTATCGGGTGATTCGTCAGGTTTTGGATACTCTGTAAACCCTTTAATTTTAGTAATGAATTTACCCAATTGGAACGATTTGGCTGACGACGCGCTGGCGGGCAAATGTCTCTCTCGCGAGCAATCTTTAGCCGTATTGCGCGCACCGGATGAGGTTTTGCTGGAACAACTAAACGCAGCTTATCGGGTGCGCCGCCACTACTGGGGAAACCGAGTCAGGCTGCACTATTTGTTAAACGCTCAAAGTGGCCTTTGTCCTGAAGATTGCCATTATTGTTCTCAGTCAAAAATTTCGACTGCGGAAATTGAGAAATATCCGCTTTTAGCTAAGGAGAAAATTCTGGATGCCGCCCAACGCGCAGCAGATTTAAAAGCAGGTACGTTTTGTTTGGTAATTTCGGGCCGTCAACCTAACGCTTCTACTTTCGATCGCGTTTTGGATGCTGTCGAGACTGTGAAGGCAAATTATAACCTGAAAATTTGCGCTTGTTTGGGATTGTTGAGCCAGGAGCAAACTCATCGGCTGGCTAAAGCTGGAGTCGATCGCGTAAATCACAATCTCAATACTTCCGAATCATATCACACGGATATTTGCACCACTCACACTTTTGGCGATCGGGTGGAAACCGTCGAACACGTAAAAGCAGCGGGAATCACAACTTGTTCCGGCGGAATTTTGGGGATGGGCGAATCGGATGATGATGCGATCGATTTAGCCCTTTCGCTTCGCAAGTTGGGCGTTACTAGCGTGCCGGTTAATTTTTTCATTCCGATTCCTGGTACGCCATTTGCAGATGTGAACAGGTTAACTCCCCGCCAATGTTTGCGAATTCTCTGTTTGTTCCGATTTTTGCTTCCCAGTCAAGAAATTCGGATTGCTGGGGGACGGGAGGTGCATTTGCGATCGCTGCAACCTCTCGGACTCTACCCCGCTAATTCTATCTTTGTTGGCGATTATCTGACAACTCCCGGACAAGCTGCCCATCAAGATTGGGACATGATTCGAGATGCGGGATTTGCGATCGAATCCCCCGAAGGTTCTCTATTAGAAGTTGATTCAGCAGTTACCAAATCCGAACAAAAAACCCTGGTTGTGTAACTCTTATAGCAGTTTTCAATCGGATGAAATAGAGTAGGACACTCCAAGAGCCCAAAGCGTGTCAAATTAACGTCAAACTTAGTACCATCCTGCTGTTTGACTATTAGGGTTCGATCCCCCCTAGCCCCCCTTAAGAAGGGGGGGACAAGAGTTTGATCAAAGTCAACCCCTACTCCCCAACAATCAGGGGGATTTAGGGGGATCTAGACTCTGGTAAAACCGATATTTATCAAGGGTTTTAGCCTTAACTTGACACCAATGGGCTTTTGGAGTGTCCCTACGGTAGACATTCTTCAATCTAAAATCTAAAATCTAAAATCTAAAATCATACAAGGGGGGGAAATTATGGACAAACGCGAAGAAATTACGATCGCAGAATACCAGCTAACTGCCGAATCTTTCCGAGAAGGAACTTGGCATCACGACGTATCCCAAAATCGCTCCGCACTGACCGCTGCCATGCCCCGCACTCCCGGTAAAATTCTCGATATAGGATGCGGGCCGGGACGAGATTTAGTAGCGTTCAAGAGCCAAGGACACACAGTTGTAGGCTTAGATGCAACTCCAGCTTTTGTAGAAATAGCAAAAGAGTTGTCAGGATGCGAAGTTTGGCAGCAATCTTTTCTGAATCTCGACTTACCAAAAGCAGAATTTGACGGTATTTTTGCCAATGCTTCCCTGATTCACGTTCCCAGCGATGAGATGGTGAAAGTCCTGCAAAATTTGCACAAAGCCTTAGTTGTTAACGGTGCAATTGTCATGTCAATGTGCCGGGGAAATTGGGAGGGATACGACGAGCGGCCAACGGGAAAACGCTATACTGCCGGATGGGAATATCATACTTTAGCGCCTTGTTTAGAACAAGCGGGATTTGCAATTGTCAATCACTACTATCGCCCCCCCGGCTTACCGCGCGAAGCTCAATCTTGGGTAGTAATAGTGGGCAAAAAACTCTAACGTAAATGGGAAATTGGGAATCGGTAATTGCAAATCATTCCCCTCTCTTCCTCTGCGCCCTCTGCGCCCTCTGCGGTTAAAAAAAACTAATTCAAAAAATTACAGAGGATTGTTGTATACTGTTCCACAGTCAAAACAACCAATTTCTGCATAACTTAAAACACAATTAATATGACAGAGAAATCCCACATTTTTTTAGCAGGTGCTAGTCGAGGAGTCGGCTTAGAAATCGCCAAATGTCTCACAGCAAAAAAGATGCAAGTAACAGCACTTTTGCGATCGCCCGCCACCAGCAGCGAATTAGAAGCAATGGGCATCAAAGTCGTGACTGGCGATGCTTTGGATGCAGCAGCTATGGAAGCGGCGATGGCTGGGGGTGAGCCAATTCATGCCGTAATCAGCACAATTGGCGGCTTGCCCAAAGATGTAGAATTATCCGATTATTTGGGCAACAAAAACTTGATTGATGCGGCTGTCAAAGCAGGCGTGCAAAAGTTTATTTTAGTTTCATCAATCGGCAGCGGTAATAGTGTCGGCGCTTTGCCGCCCCAAGCTTTAGAAACTTTGCGCCCGGTTTTAATTGAAAAGGAAAAAGCCGAAAATCATTTGATAGAAAGCGGGATGATTTATACAGTGATTCGTCCCGGCGGACTCAAATCGGAACCTGCCACAGGCAACGGTATTTTAACAGAAGATTTTCGAGTTTCTGGAACGATTCACCGGGCGGATGTAGCGCTGCTAGTTTGTCAGTGTTTGGTTTCTGAGGCTGCTAACAATAAAGTTTTGTCGGCGGTAGATAAACAGATGGTTTACGGCAATCCAGAATTTGAGGAATTAAATCTGTAGGGGCGGGTTTTACCAACAATAATTGCCTAAAACCGATAATCTCGTAAACCCGCCCCCACTTGGGTGGCGATCGCGCGGGGTGGGGGCGGGTTTTTGAGTCTTTGGGTATCCTTTGAAACTATTGGTGAACCCGCCCCTACAAGTTTTTGACGGAGGGCGATCGTAAACCTGTCCCCAACCAACGGCAAATCTCAAGAATCGAAAGGCTTAATCCACGATCGCCCGATCGCCCAATCCAAAACCAAACCCGCGATCGCAAACAATACCACACTCTCGACACCGCGAACAGCAAACGGCAATAACTCCTGTAGGGCGGGCATCTTGCCCGCCTCAAAAGAAAGTCCCGCCTCAAAAAACAATCCAGCATCCAACTGTCCAAAAGCCCGCACCAACCCAAAAGCCAACACCGCACCAGATTTAAGCTGCGGGTTAACATCTCGGCGAATCGCATAGCGGTAAGTCACGCCGAACAAAAAACCGCCCAAAAGTGCGATCGCCCCTCGGGCGGCAAAATTTAGGTCAATTTCCCTTACCTGCAAACTCGCCAGAGAATCTAACCTATTTGCTAAAATTAAGCTATTACCAAGGGCGATCGCCCCAAAAGCCAGCAAACAAGACAAAGCAGCAACACTCCCTGCCTTCAAAGATTCTACCCGTTCAGCCGCACTAAAATTTGACGAATCCTTCACAGCGCCCTCATTTCAAAAATGGCTCAAATTGACCTATCATAAGGTTTGGAGTCACTTTGTACAGTTTGTTCAATAAATAGCTATGGATATTTTGTCACTCGGTTGGGTTTCGGTGCTAGTTCTGTTCTCCTTCTCAATTTCAATGGTCATTTGGGGACGCAACGGTTTCTAGATTCCAGAATAGCTTGCGGGGCCAGCTTTTTAACTGCCCCGCATTTTTTTAAATCCTATTTAACCAAATCAAAATAACAGGAGTTGGAAACATGACAGCAAAAAAAATATTAATGTTAGTCGGCGACTTTGTAGAAGACTACGAAGTAATGGTTCCTTTCCAAGCACTGCAAATGGTAGGCCACACCGTCCACGCCATCTGCCCGGACAAAGCAGCAGGCCAAACAATTCGCACCGCAATTCACGACTTTGAAGGCGATCAAACCTACAGCGAAAAACCCGGTCACAACTTCACTTTAAACGCGACTTTTGACGAAATCAACCCCGCCGACTACGACGCTTTGATTATCCCCGGAGGACGCGCCCCAGAATACATCCGCCTCAACGAACAAGTGCTGCAAATTACCCGCTACTTTGCCAACAGCAAAAAGCCGATCGCATCTATTTGTCACGGCTTACAGGTTCTAACAGCAGCAGGCGTACTCGAAGGCAAACGCTGCACCGCATACCCCGCTTGCAGCCCCGACGTACTCCGGGCCGGCGGCAAATATACAGAAGTTCCCGTTACCGAAGCCGTAGTCGATGGCAATTTAGTCACCGCCCCCGCGTGGCCAGCACATCCTAACTGGCTAGCTGAATTCCTGAAAGTTTTGGGAACCAAGATCGAACATTTAGATAGTCATTAGTTATTAGTCATTAGTTAGGATCGCGAATTAAATAACTTACAATTTTAATTGTTATTGTGGGATGGGCGTCCCGCCCGTCCAAAAAGGACGG
>NZ_JAUBTV010000019.1:0-1650 GCF_036705145.1 Microcoleus sp. B5-D4
TTCAGATCGCACTCACTTTTTTCACTTCTCTATTTTATTGTGATCGCATTCCTCTTTAAAAACTGTCCGGAGTATTGTTAGACAATATTCTCAATATCTCTCTATAGATAGATGTCTACTAAACTCCCCTTCCACCTACTTAAATCAAAATTTGCACTCTTCACTCAACTATTATTAAGTAAGCTAAAGTTTACTTAAACTTTTATTGCACAAACTCGCTAAATCCAGCGAAACAAAAGAAAGCGAGTTATGAGAGAAATAAGGCGATCGCACCGCCATTTCTCAAAAGCCAATGCAAAAAATAAATTCCCCGCAGCAACGAAGCCATAAGCGTCCACGTCTTTTAGCCTTATTCGCTGCCACATTAGCCACCGTCTTACTTTTATTTATTCTGCCGGCACTGACTCAACAGCCAGTCGTGCTCACCATGTTAATGCAAGGTCAAGACCTTGTTAACTGGAGACCCTTTGTCAAAGAATTTGAACAGAAAAACCCCAACATTCGCATCAACCTCATAGAAGGGCCTTTCGACAGCAACCTCATAGAAAATCTTTACACATCTGCCTTTCTTTTAGGCGACTCGCCCTACGACATCATCAACATGGATATTGTCTGGGTTCCCAAATTTGCAGCCGCAGGTTGGGTAAGCGATTTGACAGACAGAATTTCCCCCGAACAACTATCAAAATTTATCCAAGGAAACGTCGAAGGCGGGCGGTATCGGGGCAAACTTTACCGAATTCCCCACGCTTCCGATGCCGGAATGCTTTATTACCGCAAAGACATTTTAGAACAAGCGAAAATTCCAGCGCCGAAAACCTTTGAAGAGATGGTAAAAATCTCTCAAAACTTGCAGAAACAGGGAAAAGCAACTTGGGGTTATCTGTGGCAAGGTAAACAATACGAGGGAGTATCTGCGATGTTTGTCGAGGTGCTATCCGGTTTCGGCGGCTTCTGGGCCAACCCTGAAAGTTTTGAAGTTGGGTTAGATAAACCGGAGGCAATTAAAGCAGTAGAATTTCTCAAAAATACGATCGCCTCTGGCATTTCTCCTCCGGGTGTCACCACCTACGGCGAAGAAGAAACCAGGCTGTTGTTTCAAAACGGTAAAGCGCTATTTTTGCGAAACTGGCCCTATGTTTGGAAGCTGGCAAATGCCGAAGGATCGAATGTTAGAGGCAAAATTGCGATCGAGCCAATGCTCAGCAGTACGGGTAAAACAGGCGGTTCCTGCTTGGGTGGCTGGGGCTGGGGAATTGCCAAAACCTCAAAACATCCAGAACAAGCGTGGAAAGCAATTCAGTACCTTACCAGCGAGGAAACCCAGCGCAAATTTATTATACAAACAGGTTTAATTCCTAGTTACAAATCGCTGTTTACCAACAAAGAAATAGTCGCCAAATATCCCCACTACCCGCAACTGCTAAAAGTAGTGGAACGGCCAGCTTTGCGCCCGCCCCTGGCACAATACGCTCAAGCTTCTGATATTTTGCAGCGTTATTTGAGTTCAGCTTTTACCGGGAGAATGAGTGCAGAACAAGCAATGAAAGCAGCCGCTAGCGAAACTCGTAATTTATTAGGCAGTTTGAAACAACCCCAAGCTTCGTAAATTTGACATCTTGCCTCTGTTAGAAACAGGCAAGATGCCTG